>JBJHBB010000157.1:0-5935 GCA_050485265.1 Rhodothermales bacterium
GACTTCGACCGCCGAGCAGCGGGATTGCAGGCGATGCTCGACGAGCTCGAGACAAGATCGAAGGCGGTACGTCTCGGTGGTGGCCCCAAGCGGATCGAGCGTGAGCACCAGCGAGGGAAGCTTACGGCCCGCGAGCGAATCGCCCGACTGATAGACGAGGGCTCCATGTTCCGGGAGCTGGGCCTTTTTGCCGGGTTCGGGATGTACGAAGAAGAGGGGGGATGTCCGGCGGCGGGAACGGTCATGGGCATCGGCCGCGTCCACGATCGGCAGTGCGTGATCGTCGCCAACGACGCCACTGTTAAGGCCGGCGCATGGTTTCCCATCACTGCGAAGAAGAACCTCCGGGCGCAGGAGATCGCCATGGAGAACCACCTGCCGATCATCTACCTGGTGGACTCGGCCGGCGTATTCCTGCCCCTGCAGGATGAGATTTTTCCAGACAAGGAGCACTTCGGGAGGATCTTCCGAAACAACGCTCGCATGTCGAGCATGGGGATCCCTCAGATCGCGGCCATCATGGGGAGCTGCGTGGCCGGTGGGGCCTATCTCCCCATCATGTCGGACGAGGCGCTCATCGTCGATGGCACCGGGTCGGTCTTCTTGGCTGGCCCGTTCCTCGTAAAGGCGGCCATCGGGGAGGAGACCGACATCGAGACGCTCGGAGGCGCTGGGACGCACTCGGAGATTTCCGGCGTCACGGACTATCGCATGCCTGACGACGAGACCTGTCTGGACACCATCCGGGACCTCGTCTCACACCTCGGCGAGCGGCCGCGTGCTGGATTCGATCGAGGTCAGGCACGGTCGCCGGCGTTCGAGCCGAGCGAGCTTTACGGCCTCTTCCCCGAGAACCGCCAGCAGCCGTACGAGATGCGCGAGGTGCTGGCCCGCATCGTGGATGCGGACTCGTGGACCGAGTACAAGGAGGGCTACGGAAAGACCCTTCTCTGCGGATACGCGAGGATCGATGGTTGGAGCGTAGGCATCGTCGCGAGCCAGCGAACGATCTCCAAGGCCCGCTCAGGCAAGAAGGCACACGTCGATGAGCTCCAGGCCGGTGGGGTGATCTACTCAGACTCGGCCGATAAGGCCGCGCGTTTCATCCTCAACTGCAACCAGAAGAAGATCCCCCTGGTGTTCTTCCAGGATGTCACGGGCTTCATGGTCGGCACTCGCGCCGAGCACGGTGGCATCATCAAGGATGGCGCGAAGCTGGTCAACGCGGTTGCAAACTCGGTCGTGCCGAAGTTCACGGTTGTGGTCGGCAACTCGTACGGCGCCGGTAACTACGCGCTGTGCGGCAAAGCCTACGACCCGCGCCTCATCCTCGCATGGCCGACGGCGCGGATCGCGGTGATGGGCGGGGCCCAGGCCGCCAAGACCCTGCTTCAGATCGAACTCGGCAAGCGAAAGCGCCAGGGGGAGGAGCTCTCTGAGGAAGACCAGAAGGCGTTGCTTAAGGAGATCGAGGCACGCTACGACCGGCAGACCTCCCCTTACTACGCCGCTTCCAGGCTATGGGTGGACGAGATCATCGATCCGGCCGAAACGCGCGAGTGGCTGGCGATGGGGCTCGAGATGGCCAACCACAATCCGGATATCGCTCCGTTCAATCCGGGAGTGATACAAACGTAACGAGTGACTCGTGACCCGACTGCCAGGTCACGAGTCACCTGTCACATTCTAGAGTTCACCCCGGTCCGTCGGCTGAAGCGTTGCCTCCAAAAACGACCACATGTCCGAGTGGCGGTTGATGATCATGCTGGTCGGCGTGCCGGCTCCGTGGCCAGCGCGCTCTTCGATCCGGATCAGGGCAGGGGCGTCACCGGCGTGAGCGTGCTGCAGTGCGGCAGCGAATTTGAAGGAGTGAGCCGGTACGACTCGGTCGTCATGATCGGCCGTCAGGATTAGCGTTGCGGGGTACGCAGTGCCCTCCTGAAGATTATGCAGGGGCGAATACGCGAACAGAACCTCGAACATCTCCGGATCGTCGGGCGAGCCGTAGTCGGAGACCCACGCCCAACCGATCGTGAACAGGTGGAAACGCAGCATGTCCAACACGCCGACCGACGGAACCGCAGCACCGAACAGCTCCGGCCGCTGGGACATCACCGCGCCCACGAGCAGACCGCCGTTCGAGCCACCACCGATGCCGATGTGCTCTGGCGAGGAGTAGCCAGACGCCACGAGGTGTTCGGCGGCGGCGATGAAGTCGTCGAATCCATTCTGCTTGTTCTGCAGCCGACCTGAGTCATGCCACTCGCTTCCGAACTCCCCGCCGCCGCGGATGTTGGCGACCGCATAGATGCCTCCGCGCTCCATCCACGCGATGTTGGACGGTGAAAAAGAGGGAGTCACCGACACGTTGAAGCCGCCGTACGCGTAGAGGTACGTGGGATTTGTGCCGTCGCGCACCTCGTCGCGCCGGTGGGCGATGAACATGGGCACCCGCGTACCGTCGGCGCTCTCGTAGAACTCCTGCACGACGACGTACTCATCTGGATCGAAGGGATACTCGGACTGCCTGAAGACGTCGCTTTCACCCGTCGCCAGATCGTAGCGGAAGATGGTCGGCGGGTAGATGAACGAGGTGAAGGTGTAGAACACGTGCTCCACGTCGCGGCGGCTGTCTGCCACATTTGCCGTGCCGATGGTGGGCAACTCAATCGTGCGCTCGACCTGGCCGTCGAGGTGATAGACGGTGAGCGTTGTCTGCACGTTCTCGAGCCGGTTCACGATCAACCGGTCACCGACGATCCGCACTCCCTGAATCACCGATTCCGATTCGGGGACGATTTCCACCCAGTACTCGGGCGCCGGCTGCCGCGCGTCGATGGCGACCACTCTTCGATTGGGTGCTGCGTTGTTGGTAACGAAGTAGAACGTAGATCCATCGTTTCCGATGGGCTGATAGCTGGCATCGAACCCGGTCAGGAACGGGCGGATGTCCAGATCACCAGCTGCCAGTCGTTCATCGGTGAGCTCTGCGAAATAGACTTCGTTTCGAGGATCCGTACCCTGGCGTACGAAGACGATCAGGAAATCGCCGTCCTCGGACACGCCGGCGTTCAACCCGAGCCGCGGATCGTCGGGGCGCTCGTGAATCAGAATGTCCTCATCCTGAGAGGTCCCGAGCCGGTGAAAGAAGATCCGCTGGGCTTCGAGGGCGGCGTCCAGCTCGCGACCGGGCTCTGGGGCATCGTAGCGGCTGTAGAAGAAGCCCGATCCATCGGCGGTCCAGGAGGCGCCGCTGAACTTGATCCATGAGAGCTCGTCCTCCAGGTCGGATCCCATTGCCAAGTCGCGGACGCGGAACGTGCGCCAGTCGCTTCCGCCGTCCGACAGAGCGTATACCATGTGGCTGCCGTCGGGAGAGAAGAACGTGCCGGCAAGGGAGACGGTGCCGTCGTCGGACAGCAGGTTGGGGTCGAGGAGGATCTCGGCCTCCCCGTCCTCGAGATCTTCCAGGAAATAGAGGACTGACTGATTCTGCAGGCCGTCATTGCGGCTGTAGACGTAGTAGTCGCCATGACGTTGTGGTGCCGTGTAGCGTGGCGCATCCCAGAGTTCGGCCAGGCGCGCGCGATAATGGTCACGGGCCGGGAGAGTGGCCAGATATGACTCGGTGACGTCTTGCTGAGCACGAATCCACTCTCGCACCTGACTCGAACCCGGATCCTCCAACCATCGGTACGGATCGGCCACTTCGACGCCATGCAGAACGTCCACGAGGTCCCCGCGGGGCGATTCCGGATACGAGAATTCCTGCGCCTGAGTCGTCGACATGACGAGCAAGGCGCACGTAATTGCAAGTAGGACGCGGCTCACAGATGCTTTAGGTTTGGTTGCGGTCGGGTTGGTCTGGCGTCACAGAATGATATACACGCATTGATGCAAGGTGCGCGTTTCTCATGACGTGCGGGCCGCCAGGGTTCGCTCACCCAACGACCGGGCGCAGCCGACCCGTATATTTTTCCTCTATCCGCCACCAATTCGCCATGCCTCCCAAGAAGGCAGCGCGCCCCTCGGCGCCTCCGCTCAACCTTCCCATATTCCTGATCGCGCTCTTCGGCGTACTCGTGGTCGTCCACCTGTGGGTGCAGCAGCAGGCCGGCTTTGTGTTCGGGTGCACCGGAGTTGGGGATGCCGGCTCCGGTGCGAGCTGCGCCGCCGTCACGTCCAGCCAGTACAGTGTATTTCTCGGTCTCGACGTCTTGATCTGGGGAGGTTTGTTCTACCTCGCGGTGGCCGCTTTACGCTTTGGCGTGGCCATGTCGAAGCCTCCGACCAGTGACACGCTCCGCAAGGCGAGCTTCGCCGCGACTGGTGCGGGAATGCTCTTCGTCGTCTACCTGGTGAGCCTTCAGGCCTTTGTGATCGAGCAGTTCTGCTTGATGTGCCTGGTGTCGTCGGCTACGGCGACCATGCTGTTCGTGCTGCACGTCGTTGAGTGGCGGCGGATGGGTGCACCGGAACCCAAAGAGCGAGCAGTTGCGCGAGCCGTCAGCTTCAGGCCTTACGCCATCGGCGTTGCTGCGCTTGCGCTACTTGTGGTCGTGGACGTCGCCATCTTCAGTGATCGATCAGAGGCGGCGAACTTCGCCGCGTTTGAGAACGAGGACGGAACGATGCAGCCCACTTCGGCGCAGTTGCAGCAGGCCTGCCAGTACGACCCGGCGATGACCAATTTCAGGCTCTTCGACATGTTCACGACTGGGCAGTCGGCCTATGACGGTAGTGACAGCGCGCCAGCAAAGGCACTCAAGTTTTTCGACCCCAACTGTCCCCACTGTGCCACACTGCACATGGCGATGAAGGGCGTGGTCCCCGAGATGCGGGACGACGTGCGGATCTACTACCAGCCGATCGCGCTCTGGGATCATTCCATCCCGCAGGTACAGGCGATGTACATCGCTCGAGAGCAAGGAAACGAGCCGTTCCTCGCGATGATGAAGCTTCAACTCGAGAATCAGCGTGGCGGTGGACTCCCGGTCGAGACCCTGGTTGAGTTTGCAGGTCAGATCGGGCTCGACGCCGAGGAGTTCGAGGCGGAGCTTCTCAGAGGCAAATACGTCAGCCTGATTCGGAGCGAGCAGCAGATGGCGGCCGGCGCTGGCGTCAACAGTGTGCCGAAGCTCATTTTCGAGCGCCGGGCGATCGTCAACTCGCAGGCCACGTGGACACCGGAGTGCCTGCAGTACTTCGCCGAATCAGCCGCGCGAGGCTAGGCGGATCCGTACCTGTCACCCTTCGGCTGACGCCGGTCCGACATGCTCGGACCGGCGTTAGCCATTCTTTGGGGAGGGCGCGTCCTCCTAAGCAGCTTTGTGGTCGTGTGAGTCCCGTTAATCCTTCCGGGACGGTCGCCTCGCGCCGCCGGGTGCTCCGGTAACTTGGTCGCTCCCGCACGCACTGACCACCCTTGCCATTTCCCCATGGGTCTTCGATTCCTCGCGACGATGTTATTCGTCGGCATCTCGTCCGGCGTTTTCGCTCAGCAAGTCCCCCTTTCTGTTGAGTTCGAGGCTCCGGGTATCACGGCCTATGACAGTGCGATCCCCACTCCCCAGGACGTACTCGGATACACGATCGGGGAGCGGCACACGCGGCCGGCCGAGGTCGTACGGTACTTCGAGGCTGTCGCCGCGGCTTCGGAGCGGGTGACGTTCGGGGATCACGGGCGTACCCACGAGGGACGTCGGCTCGTGCACGCGATCGTGGCAGCGCCCGGCACCGACCTCGATGCGGTGCGCCAGGCCAACGAGGCGCTCACCGAGGCGCCCGAGCGCGTCACGGCGGCGCAGATGGCGTCGATGCCCGTCATTGCCTACATGGGTTACAGCGTGCATGGTGACGAGGCCAGCGGCACCGAGGCGGCGGTTCTCTTGCTCTACCACCTCGCTGCAGGCCAGGGACCGGCCGTGGATGAGGT
>JBJHBB010000158.1:0-5927 GCA_050485265.1 Rhodothermales bacterium
GCACCGGGTGGCCGAGGGGTCACCCTTCTCGGGGATCGAACGGACCGGGCGCCTGAGAGGTCGGACGCTCCGTTCTAACGGGCGCTTCAACCTGACGCGGGAGAGCGAGGTGGTTTGCGACCAAGGGGCGGGCCGCGCAGGTTAACCGCAGGGCGTTAGCCCGCGCACCAAACCCCATGCACCATGGAACGAGAGGGATGAACTGGCAACGGATCTCAACTGTCGCTACGGCTGCGGTGACCCTGGCGTTCCAGATGGCGACTGAGGCAAGCGCAACTCCTGCCGTCGCAGCGAGCGCTCCGTGGCTGGACGGTCGCCCCGTAATCGAGCACATGGCTGGGCGCCCGGAATGGCGCCCCGGTGGCGATGGCATGATCGGATTCGTCAGGTTCGACGTAGGGAGGGGAGCCACCTACGGCATCGTGGAAGGAGAGACGGTGCATGAGATCGCCGGCGACCTGTTTTCCCCCGGTGCCCGTACCGGAACCATTCATCCGGTTGCTTCGGTGACGGTCCTCCCGCCTCTTGGACCGCTCCAGTTCGGGAATGCGCACTGGTTGGGAGCCCGATCGGCGATGCTTGCGCACCCTGTACTTCACATCGGCCCCCACGACCTTCTTGGGCCGGGGGATGGGCTCATCGTCGGTTTGTCATCCGGGGTCGTCAGACCGGTGGTTGGCCTGGTTGTTGGGGGAACGAACGAGGGACCCCATCTGTTCGGGTTGACTGCGGGCTTCTTGAGTTCGGGACCGTCCTTCGTGAACCTGGCGTTGGGCCCTATCGTCGTCCGCGACCTCGATCCTCGGGGGATGCGGGTTGAAACCGGCGTCGGTGATTCCAGTCTCCGCATAGGGGACTTCAGCTCTCATTGTGCCCCCGGCCTATCACGGGCGAACACTCTCGTTGCACGCGGCTCCGTGGCCTCGGGCGACGTGCTTCTGATCCCTGTGTCTGAGGGAACCCGACCCAGTGACGCCGGCGGCATTTCGGTCTACAATCGCATTCCTGAAGTGGGTGAACTCCGTTGCACGCTTCGATATTCTCCCACGTAACCATGAGACTCAGGGCCGTTGGGGTTCGCGACGGGGTCCTCTTGCGACTTCGAACCATGAGGGCCAATGAACTGGCCTGGCAGCCCGCTCCCCCGGCAGCTACGGAGATCATGGAACCAAAGGCAAGAGAGGCCTGGCCGACGTTTAGGGAGCCCTTGATCGTCCCGAGACTGAAACAACGGACCCAAGGGGAGCCGATCAAGTGAAAGCCACGCTGACCTACGCGGTACTCGCATCGTTGCCCGCCGTCCTCCTCAGCGCTGTTACTTGGCGTCTGATCTGGCCTCGATGGAAGCGTGCGAAAGTCATAGTTCATCCGTGCGTGTATACCGCTCTGGCCTTCTGGATTGGCCCGTGGAGCGTGCCGCTCGCCTGGGTTCACCAGGTCATCGGGCTGACGGGGCATGTGTGGTTCAGCGGGAAGCACGGGTTCAAGTGGTACGCAGTGGACGACCCGGCGCGCTACATTGAGCTTTCGAGGGCGGCTGTGGAGGGATGGGTGGATCGGACGAACCGACGTTCGGACAACGAGTTCCCAGGTAGTCGGGGGCAGGATTGACCAAGCCATCGAAGCCGCGCGGTCTAACGAGGCGTTGAAGCTGTCACGGCGCTTCGCGCCGCGCAGCTTAACACCAGGGCGTTATACCGCCGGAGACCAACCGATTCTACCCGCACCCGGAGTGAGCAAAGCCATGCTGCTGCGCCGCGTAATGAAACACGTCAGAGACCAGAACTGGCTCGCGGTCGGCATCGACTTCCTCATCGTCGTGCTCGGTATTCTGCTGGCATTCCAGATCACGGAATGGAGTGCAGAACGTCAGCAGCGGATCGCGGAGGCTCGCTATCTGACCGAGCTCGCGCGTGACCTGCAGGCCGATGTAGATGAGCTTAGGGACGGGTGGCAGCAAGCATGGTGGAGGTTGACAACGGCAGAATCTATCCTGCGGGCGGTGGACCCGGACTTCGAGCCTCCGGGCTTCTTTCCCCCACCCGCGCCGGCGGATACGATGAATGGAGCGATCGACCGGTCGGATTTTTCCGAGTACATGTTCGCTGCCCTGACTTCCACCTTCATCCTGATCGGCACTGATTACACCTTCGACGAGCTGGTGCAGTCGGGCAATCTGGGCGTGTTGTCCAACCGGGCACTGGTCAACCGGCTGACCGCCTACTACGGACGCCACAACCGCAAGCGGATCGAATTCGAGATCGCCCGCGAGCAGGTGGGGCCCTTACTGGCCTATCTTCGGGACAATGGTCTCGGCATGGCCGATCGGGCAACGGTGGACGATGCGATTCGGTTGGCGAACTCGGACCCGCGCTTCCTGGGATTCGTCAAGATTGCCTACTTTGTAGCATTCTGGCAGCACGTCCAGCTCAATCCCGTCCTTGCCGATGCCGAAGCCACGCTGCTCGCCGTCCAGCGCGAAATCTGAAGCTGGACCCGCGTTGCGTAACGATTGCAGCGGCCGCATAACGGGCGGTTGCACCTGGCACGCCGCTTCGCGGCGCGCAGGTGAACCACAAGGCGTTAGCCGAACTTCCTGCCGGTCTGCATTCTGCGGTTTTCGCTCAATAGAGCCGCTATGGCTGGTTCGCATGGCCGCACCCGCACGGCGAGCGATCAGATGATCCACCGATGTCCGGTGCCCATCTCGTCTACGGGGCCCGTCCTCTCGCCGCTGGGTGGA
Organism: Rhodothermales bacterium; assembly: GCA_050485265.1. Classification (GTDB taxonomy): domain Bacteria; phylum Bacteroidota; class Rhodothermia; order Rhodothermales; family JANQRZ01; genus JBJHBB01. The sequence continues at coordinate 2,744 of JBJHBB010000158.1, forward strand.
TTCTGACCTAGGTTGGGCGGTGGCAGGTCATCCCGAACGCCGTAGGGAGGGGAAGTCGATGGCGAGTGTAGACCGTGGATCGCTGGCTTCGTGAGTGTCTTCCACGAACTCAAGCGTCGCAAGGTGCTCCCGAGCGCCGTGGCCTACGTTGTCTTTGGATGGCTGGTTATCCAGGTTGCGGCCGCTCTCGCTTCCATCCAGGTCATCGACCCCTCTCTTGCTCAATGGTCCGCCTGGCTGGTGGTGGCGGGGTTCCCCATCGCGGTCGCGCTCGCCTGGTTCTTCGACCTCTCCCTGCACGGTATCCATCTAACCGGGTCCGGCAACCCGGACCAAGCGACCGCGCAGACCCTCGTGCCGCCGCCGGTCGCGGTGGATCGCCCTGCCGCACTGAAGCACTCCATCGCTGTCCTGCCGTTCGTCGACATGAGCGCCGAACGGGATCAGGCTTATCTCGGCGAGGGGGTCGCTGAGGAGATTCTAAACGCACTCGTTAGGGTCACGCCCCTGAGAGTCTCCGGCCGCACGTCATCCTTTTCGTTCCAGAGTCGCGACATGACGGTGTCGGAGATCGGCGCGGCGCTCCGCGTCGCGCATGTTCTCGAAGGTTCGGTCCGCAAGCACGGGGATCGCGTGCGTATCACCGCGCAGCTGATTCAGGTGAGCGACGGCTTCCACCTGTGGTCGGAAACCTACGACGGCAGCCTGAGCGACGTCTTCGATCTCCAGGACAGTATTGCGCGTTCGGTCGTGGGCGAGCTGGAGATCGTCCTGGATGTAGATCAGGTGCGCCTCGTCGCGAGCATGACGAAGAGCCCAGAGGCCTATGACGCCTTCCTGCAGGGGCGCGCACTCGCGCAGGTGCAGGACGGAGCGGGGGTTCTGGCCCGCGCTGTCGAGCACCTGCAGGAGGCGGTGAACCTGGACCCGCAGTTCGCGCTGGCCTGGGCATGGCTCGCCAATGCGCATTTCTTTCTTCCGGAACACAATGACGTGGCGGACTGGCAGGCGCACCTGGAGGCCGGCAAGCGGGCCGCGAGGGAAGCCTACCGGCTCGATCCCGACCTGTCCGACGCCAACCTGGCGATGTCGTATGCCCACCTGCTCGAGCTCGATATTCCGGCCCAATGGGAAGCGCGCAAGCGGGCTCGTGACCTGGATCCATCGTCCGTCGCTGCCATGCATGAGTTCGGCATGGCATTCGGCCTCATGGGCCTGGTCGAGAAGGCGTACCCCTACATGGTCAAGTCCATAGCCGATGACCCATTCTCGCCGAGCTTCACGGGCGCGCTCGGTGTCTACGAATGGGCGCACGGCGATCCGGAGGCGGCCAGTGCCAGCTTCGATCGCTCCGCCGAGCTCGGGTTCCCCCTCGTGGTCTTGACCAAAGGCGGAATGCTGACGGAGCTCGGCCAGCCTCGATTGGCGCGCGAGTACATGCTGTCAGCGCTGAAGTCCCATCGTGACCAACTGCCTGCGTCACTGAAGCCAAGGGCGGTGCAGCGGCTCATTTGCCTCTGGATCACCACCAGGGCGGCGTGGGCAGGCTGGCTGATCTGGTTGGGTATGAAGGGCAGGGTGGGAAGCTCGAAGCACATGTCAGACCTGTCTTTCAAGGCGACCCTCGTCACGCTCGGTAAGGTGGAAGCCTACTTCGACGAAGTCCGAAACAAGCCCAACCCCTATCTCTCCGGGGCGCTGCTGCTCCTGTGGCTTCCGAGCGAGAACGCGCGCAGAATGCGCACCCATCCCGGATTTCCGCGGTTTGCCGAGGACATCGGTCTGGTCCGGGCGTGGCAGGCGCACGGCTGGCCGCCGCAGATCGCACCGCTGCCCGGGACCGATGGCTCTAACCTGCAGTTCACGTGCAACTGACGGCCGGTCCCAGCGTTTCCAACTCTACCGATTGCAATATGCCAGTTCGGCGTCCGAACAGCTCAGATTGTCGTCCAGAGAGTTTCCGGTGTCAGTCGATTGTCGCTCCAGACGTCGTCGAGTCCGAGGTACGCCTCGGTCCGGCCCCACCGGTCGTCTAACGAGGCGCTGAACCTGACAGCGCGCTACGCGCGCCGCAGGTTAGCGCCGAAGCGTTAGCCCGCTACCAAACAGCACTCGGGACTGGCGACCTAGTGCCAGTCAGGACATTCTCGGCGATAGAGATCCGGAATTAGGCGCGCTGACTCCCGCGAAGCGCTCCGACCCCTTTGACTGAATCGGAAGGAAGACCTCATGCCTCGTCGGTTCGTGATCACGCTCGTGTGGCTCGTCATTCCGGCTCTCGCGGCATGTGACGCCCCAGATGCAGGCGACACGTCGGAAGCGGAGTTCCTGTATGTCTGGGCGGGTGACGAGGACGGCGCCGATCCCGACTTCCTCGCGGTGTTCGATGTGCGCCCCGGCTCGGATCGCTACGGAGAACTGATCCGGACGGTCTTGGTCGAGGGGCGTGCCAACTGGCCGCACCACACGGAGTACCAGCTATCTCCGGACCACACTACGCTCTTCGCGAACGGCTGGAATACCGGCCGCACGTTCGTCTTCGACCTGTCACGGCCAGACGCTCCGCGTGTGATCCATACGTTCACCGATGTTGGCGGCTACGCATTTCCGCACAGCTATGCGCGCCTGCCGAACGGCAACGTGCTCGCGACTTTCCAATCGCTCCCCGGCGAGTACAGGCCGCCCGGCGGCCTGGTGGAGATGGATGAGAGCGGAACGCTGGTGCGCGCTGTAAGCGGCGCATCGCCGGAGGTCCCCACCGAAGACACGTGGCCTTATAGCCTGCTGGTGCTGCCGGACCTCGACCGGGTCGTCACCACGAACACCCGGATGGGCACCGTCGCCGAGTGGCTTGCGGAGGAGGCGGGCATGGCCGAGGACCACGCCCACGCCGTTGGCCGCGACACGCGTCCCACCCACGTGCAGGTCTGGCGCCTCTCAACGCTTCAGCTGCTCGCCACGCTGAGGCTCCCGGCGCAGGCTGACGGACACCACGAGCACCCCGCGGAGCCGCGGCGTCTTGAGAGCGGCGCGGTGCTGGTGAACACCTTCACCTGCGGCCTCTACCACATCCTCGGACTCGAAGGCGAGCACCCCGCCGTCGAGCCTGTGCTTTCCGCGCCCTACGAAGCGCCGAAGTTCTGCGCGGTCCCGGTGGTGGTGGGCAACTTCTGGATCCAGCCCT
>JBJHBB010000159.1:0-5910 GCA_050485265.1 Rhodothermales bacterium
GCCGCATCCTCCGCGGTGGCCTGACCCGCTCAGCTACCCCTCGGGTAACCTCGCGGGGCTCAACCAGCGGCGCGATCAGCGCCATCGTCGTCCTCTGCAACGAGCGCCTTGTAGAGCTCGTCGCGATAGCCGTCCAGGATCTTCTCTAGCCTGGCCAGTGCACGCGGATCCATGACGCCCTCCCGCTCCAGAACGTCGGGCAACACGTCATATCCCCGGCCCACGATCTCCACGAGACGCGCCATCTCGCCCTCCACCTCGATGCGCGACAGAAGATCTCCACGCTCTACTGCGACCTTCAGCTTCTCGTGCTCGGCGCGCCAATACGCGAGGCGGTCCTGGGGCAGCAGCTGGTCCGGGTCGAACTCGTCGCCCTCCGGGATCGGGCGGCCCAGCAGGTACGGAGCGGCCGTGCTGACGAAGTAGCCCGGGTGACCCGTGGGCAGCTCGCCGTCTGCCGGGGCCCCCTCGAGCCGAGCCTTCGCGGTCCTCCGGTCCATACCGAACTCGCGCGCCAGTGCCGACACGCTCCACAGCGCTCTCGGCTTGGCGAACTCCACAACGCTCATTCGGGCACCTTCTGATGATCCGATGTACGACCCTGGATTGACGGGGGTGGCCACCTGAATCGGGCTACAGCGCTCCCAACGAGCAGGTAAGGTGCCGGGGTGGTGGAGCGCTTAGAGCCCCGAAAACTGCCGAACACCGCGCGCGGGAAGAATGCCCCCGGTGTTTCGCGTCAGAAGGACCCGCGAACCTTTTAGAATCAACACCTTGCGGCGCATCAACGCGCAGTCTCCAAGGCTCGTTCCATCCTTCGCCTGAAGAGGATGGGATACCTGTTCTCGATGTGCCTCTCGGCCCGATGGAAGAATCGCCAGCGCGGCTCATACCGTGCCTGCTTGCGGTATGCGACGATCAGCTTGAGTCCGCGCTTCTGCCGCTGCCAGATGCCCACTGTGCCGCGGACCTCGCCCTCGAAATGGTCGGAGCGGGCAAGCAGCCGGGTGCGCTTGTTCCTCCAGCCTGGGATGTTGCCGTACTGGTTGCGCCTACCGAGGCCGATCATGATCCATCGGCGGCGTGGGCGACGGGTCCCGCCCTCGATCTGATACTGCAGGTACTCCCAGCGCTTCGCCTCGATGTACAGCGCGCCCTCGAGGCGCCGCTTGCTTGCCCGGCGGAACAAAATCCCGCGCTGCGTCCATGGGGTCGGTGGGCTCTTGAGGTCGCGGCGCATGCCCTTCTGAGCTTCCGTCCTGCCTTCGGCCACGGTGTCGTTGATCGCCATGGCTGCCGCGAACGGTATCTGCTCACGCTCCCAGTCGTTGAGCTGCCGGATGGCGTCATCCACGCTGACCTTTGTTCTGAGCATGCCTACACCGCCTCAGCAGCCACGAGCACGCCGCGATGGAGCCACAGTGTCCCCAACGCCACCGTCTGCCGGTCTCCAGCCGCATCCGTGAGCCGTGCCTGGAAGCGGTGCTGGCCGTTGAGATCCTCGGTGAGCACTGGGGCGGCCTTGACCCTGAATCGCCCGTTGTCGGCGTCCAGGATGCTCAGGGCGACGTCCTCTGGCGCGATCACCATCTCGTTGTCGAGGCTACGCGAGACGGCGAACTGCACCGTGATTCCGATCAGTGGTACGTCCTGGCCATCCTGATCCGTGACGTCGAACTCGAGCTCCAGCGTGTCGCCTGAGACGATGGTGAATCTTGGGGAGACGGTGAACATGGATTACGCGGCAGACGCCGGCATCGTGATGCTGTACTCGGTTAGTGTCACGGTCTCGCCTGCGCCGATGGCCAGGCTGGATAGCGTCACCGCGTTGCCTGGATCAGTCCCGACATCGGTCTCCTCCCACAGCTTGGTGTTGTCCTGGTCGTACTGGGAGAGCTTGGCGACCGTGCCGCCATTAGCGTCCGAATCCTCCAGTGGCAGGCCGGCTGCGGAGATGGCAAAACTCGACGGTGCGCCGAATGCCGGATCCTGCATCGGAAACGCAGCCACCTCGGCATCGCCTGAGGTCTCGAGTCGCACATGCGCCGTACCCGTGCCGCCATCCACACGATCGGCAACCGCCTCCAGGATCGTGTTGCGGGTCGTAGCCTCAAGCTCCATCACGCACCTCCACGCTGCCCTGTTGGGCGATCTTGTCCAACGCCTTGAGCACGGGACCATACTTGCCGCGCAGCTGCTGGATCGCTCGCTTGGCCTGCCGATACTCCTTGCGCGTGCCGCTCTCCTTGGCCCGCTCATAGGCCGCAGTCAGCTCGACGTGCTGCTGGCGCAATTGCGCCTCGTACTCCTCGAGTGTCATGTCAGATGCTCCTCGCCGTATTGGCCCGCCTTAGACGGATCGTCATATTTGATCGAGCCGTCAGCGCGACGGACAACGCCCTTGGCTCGCACCTTGCCGCCGGCCAGAATGAGACGTTGAAACGCCTCCGGCCCCATGCGCTCGACCTCAGCACGCGTCAGTGTGACCGTCCGGTTACCTTGGCTGTCCACCCGATCTCCTTTGTGCTCGCAGTCCACCCGATCTCCTTGACCGTCGCTCGTAGACCTATCACCGACTGCACCGCGCCCTCGAAGGCTTGAGCCTCCACCTGGAGCTGCGGGAGCGTCATCTGTGCCGAGGCGAGTCGATGCAGCGCCACCTGCGCCTCCACCCCCGGCATCGGGAGCACCAGGGCTGCCCCGACACTCACGACTCGATGCGCCTCGCCCTCCAGCACCGGGATATGCAGCGATAGCCCCGCGTCCACCGTGCGCGCGACCATCGTCTCCGATTCGAGCACCGGCACAGGCGCGGTGAGCGTCGCGCTCACAACAAGATCCTCGCCGTGTGCCTGAGCGGAGAGCACGGGCACCACCAAGACAAGCTCACCCGATGCCGTGCGGGCGATGGTCGCCGATGCCTCCATGCTTGGGTTCGGGAGCGTGATTGACGCCGCCGCCTCACGCACGATCTCGCCGACCGCGGAAAGCGCAGGAACGGTGATCTGGAGGTTGGCCCGCGCCGTCCTGCCTGCGTCCGCAGCCGCAGACAGCTCTGGTGACGGTACGCTCATGGCCGCCGCGGCCGTGCGTGCGGTCTCGGCCTCTGCCTCTGCCGATAGCGCGGGTGGCGGGACGGTGAGACCAGCGCCCACCTGACGTATCGCGGCCGTAGAGCCAGATAGAATCGGGCGCGGCAGCGTCAGCTCGACCGACGCCGACCGCTCTACCGCGAAATCACCGGCGAGCGTCAGGAGCGGCAGGCTCAGACCTGCCGATACAGTGCGGGCCACCGTGGCCGAGGCGGCGACCTCCGGGGGCGGGAGATCAATGTCAGCCTCGACCGTCTCGGCGTCGCCCGCTACAGGCTCCTGAAACACCTGCAAAAACGGGTAGCCGTCGTTGATCTCCGGGTCGATGCCCCAGACGTGCTCAGAATCAATGCCCTCTACGATGTCCCAGCCTGCGGCAGTGTAGGTTGCGATGTCCTTGGCTTCGGCGGTAGTTAGTGCGGTCCCTCCGCCCGCTGAAGTATCAGGGCCAATTTCCGCATCCCAGAAGCAGTCCACTACATGGTCGGTAGAAGCCCCGTTGTTGCTGACGCCGCAATCGTTCCGGTCCGGCATAGTGCCGAAGCTGAAGCAGTTTTGTATAAGTTGATCAGGCCGGTCCCAGTGCCCGATGATCCCGCCCATCTCCGTCGAATTGCCAATTACCACCCCTCCAAAAAGGCAGTCAAATAACCGTCCGTTCCGAGTCCACCCTACAATCCCTGCCTGCTGGTTGTTCGCTAGTGAGTTAACGCTCGCTAAAGAAAAGCACTCGCGGAAAACAGAACCGGGCTCGTTGTTCTGAAATGACGATCCAGCAATCCCGCCGCACCGCCTAGAATTTGAGGTCACTTCCCCGGAGGTGAAACAACGTAGAAAATGGTCCCCAACCCCATTCCCTCTCCCAGCTATAATGCCCACACTCTGATCGCCCTCAATGCCGGCATCCTCGACGATCATATTTCGGACTTGTCCGACGCCAGAAACTTCCGAGAACAGCCCGCAGAAATTAAGCGCGGGACGGCTGATGAATGGGTCAGAGCAAGCGTGAAAGCCGCCGTCATACGTGCCGGTGAACCCCGTCCCTATTCCGATCGGTAGCAAGCCTGCCCCGGAATTCCAGTTCACCGTGTCGGAGAAGTCGATTGGGTTGGTCTGAAGGTAGTCCGCCGTCAGATCATTCTCGATCTCTTGAAACTCCTCAGCTGTGGAGATTTCGACCGGCATCAGTAACGCACCTCGGGCACGACGCTCTGCTCCGCGACACTTTCAAGCTGGCTAAGCCGAGCCAGCTCGATTTCAACATCCAGCTCCGGGGTCTCGACCGCGCGAGCGCGAAGGTTCAACAAATGCTGGTGCATCGAGATGTTGCCGGGCTTCACCTGCCGTGGTTGGACACGTGTAAGAGCCTGATCAAGACGGGCAACACGCTGCGAGACGTAGCCCTGCGGGTCAGTAGTCACAGATCGTCGGCGGGCTTCCAAAGCCTCAAGAGAATGAACCGGGTGTGCGCGGTCCAGAGACTTCGGCCTAGGCAGCACAGCCCGCATCAGACCAGTTCCCACCCGAACTCGCCGGGCTTCCATACGTTGCCGTTGCCGTGCGTGTTGCGGTAGACCAGCCCGCCTTCTGTGACGCGCGTTTCCTCCCCTCGAACGTTCTGGGCCGGGTAGGCGTCGTGCGCGCCCGTCGGCTGAATCCAATCCGGTGCGTCCTTGGTGTCTACTTCCCCTGAGCGCACGATGCCGAACAGATCGACGTGCCAGGAGCGGTCTACGTCGAGGCTGCCGTCTTCCTGCTCCTCAGCCAGCAGGCCGTGGCTCGTGCGCTCGTCGGGCTCGCCGATGTGGGCGACCGACGCCGCCGTTGCAACAGCAAGCGCCTGATTGTGGATGTGCTCGGCGTCCGCTTTGTTCTTGAACGTCGCGTGAACGAGGACGACCCAGGCCATGGGTTACTCCAGAATCAGAATCTGCACTGGGCCGGGTCTGCCGAGCCAGCGGAGGAACACCTCATTGCTCGGAACGCTCTCCAAGCCGTCATGCGTCACCGCAGTCATGTGGCAGTGGAAGCTGCCGGGCGTGCCGAACACATCCGCCCGACTGGCGGTGTGCGTGTTGTCCTCGGTCACAGGCACGACGTAGTAACTGTCCGGCTCATTTCCGGGGCGCCAGCAGTAGAGCCGGTAGCTTTCCAGGTCGGTCTGCGGGTCGAGCGGGTCGCCACTTTCGAAGGCTGTGGGCGGCAGCCACTCGATGGTGGTCTCTGTTACCGGCTGTGCGAAAGCGATCAGCGGCAGCAGAAGCAGCGCGAGTGCGATGCGCATGAGCGTCTCCTTCTGGCTCATTCCGGCTTCAGCCGATCGAGTCCTGCTTGCGCACGGTCCGCGAACTCCTGAAGCTCATCGAACGTCAGATCTCGCCCCTCCGCCCGGGCCCGCTCGGCCTTTTCGACGAGCTGCGCCGTGTTCACCCCGACCGATTGAGCGGCCATGATTGCCGCCGTCGCCACCCGAACGATCGCGAGAAGTTCCGCAGTGCTGCTCATTGGTATGCCTCCAGGGACAGTGATACGGAATTCAAGATTCTGAGCGCCGTCGACAACGATCCTTCAGCCTCCGCCTCGCTGCCCGCTCGATAAGCCTCGAGCGCTGCGTCAGTCAGGTCCTTCGCCTGCTGTAGCCGCGAGCGCACTTCCGCAACCTGCTCGGCGTCGAGCAGCCCCGCGTCTCGCGCGGAAGCCGTCACGTCCGCCAACGACTCGATCGTGACGTACGCGCTGGCGATGCTCTCGGGGATGGAGGCCGCCCACTTGGCCTATGAGCGCTACCCCGAGGCCCGCGAGGCGATTCGCGAGCACC
>JBJHBB010000160.1:0-3462 GCA_050485265.1 Rhodothermales bacterium
GGACACACGCGCCTGACCCAATTCACTCAGGAGCAGACGGCCGCGCTGGACCTGCAGCCGGTCGAGCATTTCTGGTTCGAGAGCGACCGCGGCGCGCAGATCCACAACATGCTCGTGCGCCCCGCAGGCTTCGACCCGGACCGCCAGTACCCGCTGCTGGTCCTCATGCACGGCGGACCGCACATCATGTTCAGGGACTACTTCTTCCTGCGCTGGAACTTCCACCTGCTGGCCGGGACCGACTACGTGGTGCTGTTGACCAACTACACCGGCTCGACGGGCTTCGGGGAGGACTTCGCCCGCGGCATCGAGGGGGATCCGCTGCGCGGGCCGGCCAATGAGATCAACCAGGCCGCCGAAGTGGCCATCGAGCGCTTCGCCTTCATCGACGGCGACCGGCAGTGTGCCGGCGGCGCCAGCTACGGCGGCCACCTCGCAAACTGGATGCAGGCCTCGACCGACCGGTACCGCTGCCTGATCAGCCACGCCGGCCTCGTCAACTTCGTCACCCAGTGGGGAACGAGCGACGTGGTCTACCACCGCGAAGCGAACCTCGGCGGACCGCCGTGGGAGATCCCGGAGGTCTGGCTCGACCAGAACCCGCTCTTCAAGGACGGCCCCTGGAACACCCCGGTGCTGGTCACGATCGGCAAGCTCGACGAGCGCGTGCCGCTGGCCAACGTCCTCGAGTACTGGACCGCCCTCCAGCGTCGCCAGGTCGAGAGCCGGCTGCTGGTCTTCCCCGACGAGAACCACTGGATCATGAGCGGCCCCAACAGCCGGCATTTCTACCAGGAGGTGGCCGACTGGCTCGAGCGGTGGCTGATGGAGGAGGTGGAGTAGCCACAAAAGGGAGTACTGGCCTACCTGCCTACACGGCACCCTCCCGTCGCCCAGCCGAACTCGGTGGTTGAAACTGCGTTCCCACGACACAATCCACACGGGGGGAGCCCGAGATGAGCAAGGTCGAAGAAATCGAACGCGCAGTGACTGATCTGACGCCCCAGGAACTGGCCCGGTTTCGGAGCTGGTTCTTGGAGTACGATGCCAAACTCTGGGATAGGCAGCTGGAAGAGGACGTCGCAGCGGGGAAACTCGATGAGATGGCTGCGGAGGCCCTCGCCGAGTACCGAGCCGGTCGCACGCGACCACTGTGAAACATCCTACGACCGATCGATACTGGCGGGCATACAACGCATCGCCCGAGACCGTACAGCGCATTGCAGATGACAACTTTGGCCTGCTGAAGCAAGACCCGCGTCATCCGTCACTCCATCTAAAGCAGGTAGGACGTTTCTGGTCTGTCCGCGTCGAACTTCAGTACTGCGCGCTGGCTGTCGAGGAAGACGGCACGTTGGTCTGGTCCTGGATTGGCCCTCATGATGGCTACGACCGAATCATTCGGGGGCGCTGAGCGCCTGCGAGCAGGACCCCCATTACCTCCGCGCTCGAACGCGCTTTCACCCTGGTACCGCCCGAATTCCTCGCACTGCTCTACCAGGATGCCGACTACGTCGCCATCGACAAGCCGGCGGGCCTGCTGGTTCATCGCTCCAACATCGACCGGCACGAGACGCAGTTCGCGCTCCAGATGCTGCGGGACCAGATCGGCGAGCCGTCTATCCGGTGCACCGCCTGGACAAGCCCACCTCAGGCGTGCTGATCTTCGGCCGATCGCCGGAGGCCGCCGCGGCACTTGCCGCGCGCTTCGAGGCGCGTGAGGTCGAGAAGCAGTACCTGGCCGTGGTACGCGGCTACGTGGAGGAATCGGGCCGGATCGACCACCCCGTTGCCACCGAGCGGGGGCGCCAGGAGGCCGTCACCGAGTACCGCCGGATCGCCACGGTCGAGCTGCCGCACGCCGTCGGCCGCTACCCCACCGCGCGCTACTCACTCGTGCTGGCGATGCCGGAGACCGGGCGCACGCACCAGATCCGGCGCCACATGAAGCACATTTTCCACCCCATCATCGGCGACCGCAAGTACGGCGACGACCGGCATACCCGCTTCTTCGAAGCCCACTTCGGATGCGAGCGCCTGCTCCTGCACGCCCATCGGATGCGGTTCAGGCATCCATCGTCAGGGGATTTGGTCACCATCGAGGCGCCGCTGCCGGAATCGTTTCGCTCCGTCGTGGACGCCATCGGGTGGGACCTCCACGCGGTGTAGCCGCTCCGATCCACCGATTACCCCATTCGGTGCTAGGTTTGAGGCTCCCACCGCAACCATCCGGCCTCCAGCATGCGCCACCAGATCTTCTCGTCGACCGCTCATCCCGCCGCCATCCTGATTCGACTGGCGGTCGGTTTTGTGTTCCTGGTGGCCGGTCTACGCAAGCTGGGCGATATCGAGGGCGGCGTGGGCTTCTTCGGCTCGATCGGCATCCCGGCTCCCGAAGTGCTGTTTCCGTTCGTCGCGGTGATGGAGGTGCTCTGCGGCCTGCTGGTTCTGATCGGCCTCGCCACTCGGCTGGCGGCGATCCCGCTGGCGATCATCATGGTGGTCGCCCTGATCACGACCAAGCTGCCCCAGCTGCCGGACGGCTTTAGCGATTTCTTGAACGCCTCGCGCCTGGACGTAGCGATGCTCCTGTGTGCGATCTACCTGATCTGGGTAGGCGCCGGGCGCTGGTCTTTCGACGCCCGTCTGGGAGCGCGAGCCGGGACCCTGTGATTTCCGCGGCCCATCCCCGCTAACTGCAGTGTGCGCCAGCCTCGGCTCCTGAACGGCGGGTCGAGGGTGGCTTCTCCGCCCCCCGAAACATTGTCTCGAGGGGCGGAGACCCCGGTCTCACGGCACGATGGTGATGGAGTCGCAGCCCTCGTAGGAGGTGGTCCCATCCGTGCCCGTCGCCGTCAGGCAAGCCTGGGTGTCGCCCGCAGCGATATTCGTGGCCTGCGTCCGGAAATGCATCACGAGATCGGGATATCCATCCTCGTTCACGTCCCCAGTGACCGGCGCCCGATCCGGCGAGGCCCCGGCGAACACGATGGTGGCCGGGTCGATGTCTGCGACGTCGAGCGAAGAGCTCCCGTAAATGGCCACGGGGATGACCCCCCGCGCGCGCAGGTTGATCGGGTTCCTGTCGCTCCCCGGCATGATGTCGAGCGCGCCGGTGAGGTCCACCGTATCGTCGCACGAGAAGCCCTCCGTCTCGATCCGGTACTCGTACGGCACGGCCCCGCCACCTAAGAAGTCATACACCCCGAGGGTGTACGTCCCGGTGCTCGGGAGCACGTAGTTCAGGAGCTGGGGGTCACCCCAGGGACCGGGGACGTCGATCTCGTCATCGCGGAACGCGAGGAACGTGAGATCCGGGTTAGCGCTCCCGGACGGGTCAATTCCGGTAGTGGTGTTGGATTCCCCGAAGAAGAGGCTGAACGCGGGGTCCATGCTGGAGGTGATGCGCCAGACCGTGATCGTCACGACCTGCCCGGCGGTCCCGCAGAACCGGTAGTAGTC
>JBJHBB010000160.1:3472-5873 GCA_050485265.1 Rhodothermales bacterium
CCGGGTCACCGATCGCGCCTACCACGGACGTAGAGCCCAGCCGGTCCACCCCGGCTACGAGCGGTGGGTCGTTGTAGGTGAGTACGGCGGCCGTCCCTGCATCTCCTCCTTCAAGGAAGGCCGAAAGAAGGTCGGCCTTGGCGGACGGCTGATCTGTATCGATGGATTCAAGCGGCGTGCTCGAGTCGCAGCCGCTCAGCGCCACGGCAACGACAAGGGCGATGACGAAAGCGAAGCGTTTCATGTGCGTTCCTCGCGGAGTTGAGTTATGCCCGGGCCTGAATGTCCGAGCCTGTGACGGGACCGCAACGTATGGCAAATCAAGGTCTTGTCGTCGCTCATGGTATAATTACGGACCGAAGGTCAGCCAACGATCGACGGGGGTTGCCGGGACCCTTTTTCTGTCCTCTGAGGCCACTCGCGGATGCCGTGGTTTGGGGACCCGACTACGGCTCCGTGAGCACCTGGCCTTCGGGTTCATGTGCGTGGCCCAGAGGGTTCTCCCTACATACCTCGGGCCGGGCACGGGGTAGGTTAGATGCTGCCTCAACCTTCGTCTGACTCTGATGACTCGTGCCTCGGTGCGCCATCCACTGGTGTTATCGCTGCTGCTTACGTGGGCCCTTCCGGCGGCGGTCGCGCAGCAGCTTCTGCCCATCCCCGAGATCGTGAGCGGTTCGGAGATAGACCTTACGGTTCAGGAGGGAACGAACGAGTTCTATCCGGGCATTCAGACGTCGACCTTCGGCGCCAACGGCAACATCCTCGGCCCTACGATCGAGTTGCACAAGGGACAGGCTGTCGTGCTCAACGTGCACAACCAGCTTCCCGAGGTCACCACGATGCACTGGCACGGACTCCACGTCGCACCCGAGAACGATGGCGGCCCGCACAGCATGGTTCACCCGGGCGACACCTGGTCGCCAGCGTTCACCGTTCTCGACCACGCCTCGACGTACTGGTACCACCCGCACGCTCACCACACTACCGAGCACCAGGTATCGATGGGGATAGCGGGGATGATCATCGTTCGGGATGAGGACGAAGCCGCGCTCGCCCTTCCTCGCACGTACGGTGTGGACGACATCCCGGTCATCATCCAGACCAAGAACCTCGACGAGGACGGGCAGATCGTCGCCTACACCAATAGCGACGACGTGCTGATGGTCAACGCCACCATCGATCCGTTCGTGGAGTTGCCTGCCCAGGTGGTGCGCCTGAGAGTTCTCAACGGATCCTCGATGCGCAGCTTCAACCTGGGCTTTAGCGGCAACCGGACCTTCTACCAGATCGGTTCTGACGGAGGGCTCCTTTCGCAGAGCGTGCCGCAAACGCGCCTTCTGCTATCACCGGGCGAGCGCGCCGAGGTGCTACTCGACCTGGGCGGCATGCAGGGCTCGACGTTGCATCTCCGCAGCTTCGCGTCAGAGATCCCCAACGGCATATATGGGGCAGCTCAGCCCGGCATCGGGATGGGGATGACCCTCGATGGATACCATCCGAATCCACTCAACGGAACCGACTTCGACATCCTGAGGATCGACGTTGGAGCGCCGACCGCCGATCCCATCACGTCGATCATTCAGGACCTCGTGGACGTCACTGCCTGGGACCCTGAACTGGTCGACGAGACCCGCGCGTTCAGCTTCAATCCTACTGTCCCTGGTCCGAACCAGCTCAATCACCCGGTCTCGATAAACGGCGCGCTGGTCGACATGGGCGTGATCAATGAGGTCGTGGCGCTCGACAACGTCGAGATGTGGGAAATCACGAATGCGACCGGGATCGCCCACCCGTTCCACGTCCACATGATTCAATTCTACGTGGTCACTCGGAACGGGGTGGTCCCGCCCGCTCACGAGCAGGGCAGAAAGGACGTCGTGCTCGTCCGCCCGTTGGAGACGGTCCGCATCATCACCAAGTTCGAGACGTTTGCCAACGAGGACGTCCCGTACATGTACCACTGCCACATGCTCATCCACGAGGATGACGGGATGATGGGACAGTTCCTGGTCCTCGACATGACGACCAGCTCCGAGGGTTCTCCGGAAAGCTCGGAGCACCTGACGCTGCAAATGACGGCACCAAACCCGTTCACCTCGACCACGACGATCGCATTCAACCTGCTGGCGGACGATCGGGTCACGGTGGCGATCTACACCATCGCTGGCCACAGGGTCGGGACCGTGCTCGACACGTCGCTGGCGCGGGGCCGGCATGAGGTCACGCTCGACTCCGGGGGGCTTGCAAGCGGCACCTACGTCGTGCGCCTCACCACCGGCACGCACCAGGTCAGCCGTCAGATAACGCTCATCCGGTGACCCGGCCCGTTGTCTGAGGTATGGCTACATCAGCAGGCAATCCAGACCGTCGAGTGCCATGTGGATGACCAGTCCGAGGC
>JBJHBB010000161.1:0-5872 GCA_050485265.1 Rhodothermales bacterium
AAGCGAGTTGGCGAGTTGACGCGCACAAGCTCCATCCGCACTGGCTGACGGTTTAAGACCTGTGCGCTCGTCTCGGTCGCGAAGCTGTTGATGGCTCCGGTGAACGTGTTTCGGAAGTTGCCAAAGGCATCCGTCGTAGTGAGTCCAAGGAAGCGGTAGACGTTTCCGCGGTGCTCGATGAAGTAGGCGATCACACCTAGATTTCCTTGCTGACCTGAGGCTGTTCCCGTGACGGCATACGCCGGGTAACCCCCAACAGAAGTCGCCCGCTGCTCAGTCGCGTTGAAACCCTGCTGCCCGGCAAACGCCTGTCCTGCCGCTCGCGCCGAGCTCTGATCCTGGGCAAAGGTGAACTCCATCACTGCCCGACCTTGCGGCTCGGCCATTTGCACGGCAGCCGCACTGTTCACCAGGCGCCAGCCCGTGGGGAAGTTGAATCGGAAGCGCAGTTCGGGATGGTGGTAGACGGTCCCTTCGGTGAAACCGTTTCGGGGGTTCTCACCAAGAACCATCCCCGAGAGCCGATTCAGGTAGCTGTCTCGGTTGACGGCAGTCCCCCTGGGCTCGATCTCCTGGGCCAACTGTGGGATGGTGGTGGCACGCTCCGCCGGATTGGGGTGGGTCGACAGGAAATTGGGGATGCTGCCCTGTTGCTCGCCCAGCCGTTCCAGCGATCGGAAGAAGGAAGCCGCGGTCGTTGCGTCGTAGCCGGCGTACTCCGCGTATGCGACGCCGGCAAAATCCGCCTCGCGCTCGGCTTCTCGGCTGTGCTGGAGAAACAGCAACTGCACGCCGGCCCCACCATAGTCCAGGATTCCTTGCGCAACGCGGCCCCCACCGATCACTCCGCCCAGAACGGCGGCGCCAACGAGTCCCAATTGACCCAATTGGGCCTGAGCCGCGCGTCGCGAGTGGTGCCGGGCCAGAACGTGGCCGATCTCGTGGCCGAGGACAACGGCCAGCTGGGCCTCATTCTCCAGGTAAGCCAGCAGGCCTCGGGTGACATAAATGTACCCGCCAGGAAGTGCCATGGCGTTGGGCACGTCCTCGTCGAGTACATGGAAATGAAACGGCGTATTCCTTATTTCGGCCGGGGTTTGTGGATTGGCCCAGGCACTCTCCTCGAGAACCTCCTGGCCTAGCGAGCGCACGTACTCATTGAGTGCCTCGTCCTCGTAGGCGCCGAAAATGCCCATTACCTGCGGATGAGCCTCTTGGCCCAGCTGTACCTCTTGTTGCCAGGTGTAGGCACCTCGGTGCTCTTCGCCGGTAACGAGATTCTGGACGGGCGAGCCGCAGCCTGTGACGGTTCCCCCGAGGAGGGCGAGCACCACTGAGAGATACAGGTACCTGGCGGCCGCCTGGTAGCGATGGGGATTCATGACCTTGTTGGGGATATGCTGAGGGATGGGAACGCCTTCAGGCGTTGACCTCAGTACGCAAGTCCTTGCGCGTGGCTCCCACGAGGCCATTTCTGACCTCGATGACACGCTGTCGTGGATCATCCAGCGCGAGGAGTCCCTCAAATGGATCCATGCCGGCGGCCGTCACGATGCACTGTCCTGCTCCCGGAGACTGAAGCATGTCGAGGATGACTCGACTTCTCTGGCGATCGAGGATTCCGAAGACATCGTCGAGCAGAAGAATCGGGGACTCATCGAGAGTGGCCTTCAGAAAATCCATTGTGGCCAGTTTCAGTGCGAGCGCAAACGTTCGATGCTGGCCCTGCGACGCATAGGGGCGGACTTCGTGTCCGTTGAGACGAAAGACGAGTTCGTCTCGGTGTGGTCCGATGAGTGTACGTCCCCGTGCCCGCTCCTTCGGCAGCGCGACATCATAGCGCCGCTGCAAGCGCTCAGCAATCTCCAGGTCATCGTCGGATAGATCGACCGCTGTCTTGTACTCAATGGTCGGCTGCTCGCCGACGGCCTCGATCTTCTCGAATGTATCCTGCAGGTAGGTCGAGAACTCATCTACGAAGGAGCGCCTCCGCTCGATGATGCGGGCCCCCAGCGAGACGAGCTCTGAGGTCCACGCTTCCAGGGTGGCTCGGTCGGGGGTAGCACGATGTCGCTCAGCCAGGAGTAGCGCGTTTCGCTGTTTGAGGACGCGCCTGTACTTGAGCACGTCATCCAGGTAGGTGGGTCGCGCCTGCGACAGCGTGTTGTCCAGAAAGCGGCGGCGCTCCTCCGGTCCACCCGACGTCAAGACATAGTCGTCAGGGGATAACACGACCACCGGCAACGTGCCGACGATCTGAGCGAGGCGGTCAAGCGGAGCCTTGTTCACGATAGCCCGCTTTCCCTCCCCGGGGACGAACGTGAGCCGAACCTCCAACTTTGGACGCTGCTCCCCGGCGAACGTGCCATCGAGTCGGTACAGTGCATCACCCCTGCGAACGATGTTGGTGTCGCTCTGGGTGAGGAAGCTCTTCGACAGACACAGCGCGTGTATGGCTTCCAGGATATTTGTTTTGCCCGCCCCATTTGGTCCGACGATGAGATTGACTCCGGGACTAAACTGGACGGTAGTATCCTCGTGTGCTCGAAACGAAAGCAGACGAAGCGATTCAATGCGCATCGCGTGGGCAGGCATTGCTGCTGGGCTGCCCAAGGTAGCCCATCACCGAGCGCTCAATCCGTCAGTGCGGGGGAGGGTACACTCCAGGTCCGCCACTCTTGTCGGGGTCCGGGTCCGGGTCGGGATCGGGATCCGTAGGCGGATCGGGCTCGGGATTGGGGGAGGCAGTGAACCAAGTAGATTTGGGGTCTAGATTCGGACGCATAGCAGCAAACCGGAACGAAGAGTGCGGAAGATGATCTGCATAAAGTAGTGTCGCACCATGATTGTTGCCATAATCACTCTTCTTTTCATAACAGCGTCCACGATCACTCCGTCGCTCGAATGCGATCGATTGGAAGAGTTGGCGGAGGAGCTACAACAGTCCTATGTAGAAGGTGCGCTCTCTTTCGAAGTCGTGATCCGTCGCTTCGAGGAGCTATCGCGCTGCGATCACGCTGATCGTCGGCAGATCGACGACTTGTACTCTGAGTGGTTTCTCGTGCTAGCGCGAGCCAATAGAGTGGGTGATATGGAGCGAGAGGTGGCTATTGCCCAGATGGTAGCCCTCTTAGACGCATACGACGCACGCTATAGCGGAGAGGACCTGCCGGGATGGTATTACAAGGACAAGTCGTTCGTACTCCAGCTGCGAGGGGAGACTATGCCCGCGATCGCTGCGATGCGGGCAGCGCTCGCGCGGCCCCTCGCCGACAACCATAGGGTCGGAGTTCAGCGGCGCTTGTCGATCGAGCTGCAGCGGACTGGATTCATTGATGAGGCACTTGAGCAAATAGATGAAGCTTTTCGGCTCGCAGAGAGTCTCGACTCCCCGCTCACGAACCTCACAACCAGACGAATGCGTGCGATCGCATGGCTATTCGCCGGCGCGCGCGGCCTCGTGCAAGACAGCTCATTGATTGTTGCGGCTGCCGATGAGTTGGGGGAGGTTGAGCGCGCTCATCTCGAGTACACGGGTGCGCTCTCAACGCCCGACGAGTTGCTCCATGGAACCTCGCGTGGAGCCGCACTTCTGCATCTGGCGGTGGCCAACCAGTGGCTTGGGCGCATCGAGGAAGCGATCGAAGCCGCACGAGGTGCGATATCCGTCGCAGAGCAGACTGGGCAGGACCACGGACCCGCGAGAATCTTGCTCGGAAGCACTCTACGTGCAGCGGGTCGATTGCAAGAGAGCGAGGCGGTACTGCGTAACATGCTGCAGGATGGAGGGCTCAGGCCGGCGCGCCGGATTTGGTCTCATGATCAACTCGCACAAACGCTTGCCGACCTGGGGCGCCACGACGAGGCGGAGTATCATTTTCGCCAGGCAGTCCGGCTACAGCAGGAGGCTGTCCGGGCTCTGGGAAGCTCGGAAGCCAGAGCCGAGCAAATCGCCTTTTACAGTCGCGACCATCTTCGATTCGCGTCCTTCTTGCTCCGAACGGGACGGACTGCAGAGGCATTTACTCAGCTAGACGAGCTTCGGGCGCAGTCGCTTCGCCAGACACGCAGCATCGCGCAACGTGAGGCGCTTGATCCTGAACTGCGGGCAGAGTTTGACGGATTGAGGCGCCAGCGAGCCCGGTTGAGGGGTCAGCTGAGCGCGACGGGGGATGATGCCGCAGCTGTCCTGTCCGAACTCGCCCACGTCGAAGCCGAGCTCGCTAGAATCCTCCCATGGGAGGAAGAGGCGGACTCGCTTTCGGTGGCCGATGTCCAGCAGCGCCTTGCGACCGACGGTCGCGTGCTGGTCAGCTATTTCATCGACTCGCCCGCACACGCGTTCGTGGTTCGTGCCGACACCTTCATGGCGGTACCTCTAGATATCGACCTGAGCAGGCTCACCCACCGAGTGGAAGACGCCGTCGGGTTTCGTCATCGGTCCTCTGGGCGATTGCAGGTCGATGGCGAGGCGCTCTTCGATATCTACGAGGCTGTTGTCGCTCCGATCATCGATCTGATTCCGGAAGGTGCTCCCGTAACGTTCATCCCCGACGGAGCTCTCCACGAAATCCCGTTCGGAATGCTGGTGACCGCTCGACCAGAACCGCACCAGTATCACGAGTGGCGCTATCTGGTTCGCAGGAATCCCATCTCAGTGGACCTCGCTGCCGCGCTCGTGGGGGTCGAACGACCAGGAGTCCAGCGTGGCGACTGGCGGATTAGCGCCTTTGGCGTCGGATCGTTCGACCGCGGCGCGTTGCCGACCGGGGAGAGCAGTCAGCTTCAGACTCTTCCGAGCGTGCGTGCCGAACTATTCTCGATCCGACAACTCTTCCCACGCGGGCACTACTTCACCGATCAACAGGCTACACGATCAGCTTTTCTGGAGGCGCTCGCGCGTTCACGCGTTTTGCACGTGGCCTCACACGTGCTGGTGAACCACGACCAGCCCATTTATAGCACCATCATGCTCGGCGGGCAGGAGCAGGAAGACGATGCGATCCACCTCTACGACATTGTCGACCGGAATATGGTGGGTGACCTCGTGGTTTTGAGTGCGTGTGACTCCGGGCGAGGGAGATTTCGGCTAAATGACGGGATACTTGGACTCCAAACGGTATTTCGCGTCGCGGGGGCCTCGGCCAGTCTGGCGACGATGTGGGCAATCGATGACGAAGTTGCGGCCGAGGTGATCGAGCGCTTCTACCACTATCTACGGGCCGGCGATGCGAAAGACCGGGCTCTTCAAAGGGCTCAGTTGGACTACCTGGACCGCCACGAGGGTCTACGAGCCAGCCCGTTCTTGTGGGCGGGGTGGTCCATTTCGGGCGACCCATCGCCGTTAGATGCATCTATCGATCACCGTCGGGACCTGTGGCTCGCCCTGGCTGGTCTCATGTTGCTGATTGGGGCGCACGTGGTCGTTCGACGGCATGCGAGGCCCAAAGCGTAACCCACCTTAGCCCAACCACTCGCATGACTGAGCCACGCCTGTTCCACGAGTTGCGTACGCTCACCACCGAGCAGCGCAATCCGCGGTCCACGCACATCGACCTTGCTGAGACGGGCGAGATTCTGCGCGTCATCAATCAGGAGGACGCGACCGTTGCCCCTGCGGTCGCCGATGAGCTTCCGTACATCGAGGACGCGGTGGAGCGTGTGGTTCAGGCGTTTCGCAATGGCGGCAGGCTCTTTTACGCAGGCGCAGGTACGAGCGGCCGATTAGGGATCCTGGATGCCGCAGAATGCCCGCCCACCTTCGGGACGCCCCCTGAGCTCGTGCAAGGCCTCATTGCCGGTGGACCTCCAGCTGTCTTCAAAGCGCAGGAGGGTGCTGAGGACCACGAATCGAACGGCGAGGCCGCCATCA
>JBJHBB010000162.1:0-5859 GCA_050485265.1 Rhodothermales bacterium
GTGTAGGATGCGCCCGAGCCGCCATACTCCTCGGGGAGGGTGACGCCAAGCAGGCCCATCTCGCCCATCTCTCGCGGAATGTCGTCGTGGAAGACCTCGTCCTGGTTTCCCTCGAGCGCGCGCGGCTCCAACTTCGTCTGCGCGTACTCCCGCGCCGACTCCATGATCAGTCGCTCTTCCTCACCGAGCATCGATTCGAAGAGGAATGCATCGTCGAGGTTGAGCGGCTGTTTGGGCATCGGGGAAGGAGATGGCGTTGTCTCTGAAATGTATGCGCGCGGAGGCGCGGAGGCGCGGAAGAATGGAGGAAAGGACGTCTGGAGGAAGATCATCCATTCTTCCACTCGTCCATACTTCCACGCGTCTGTCCCTATCCCGCGTTCCAGTTCACCCCGCGGCCGACCTCCGGGTCGGGGAAGCGCCAGGTCACTGCGCCCTGGTCGCAGGCGTACATGCAGGTTCCACACTCGATGCAGTCCTCGAACTGGAAGTGCACCTTGCCGAGGTCGTCCAGCGTGTAGCAGTTCGCCGGGCAGACGTAGGTCGTGCACTTGTGCGGACAGACCGTATTGCAGATCTCCGTATCCACGAGGATGTGCGGCTTCGCCTCCGACCGGCTCTGATTGCGGTAGGCGACCTTGCCGAGGCGTTCTGCAATGCTGAGGGTCTGGGGCATTCTTGAGCTATGAGCCGTGGGCTGTGGGGCTGATCGCGGCACGCGGCCGGATCAGGAACGTTCATCGGAGATCACCAGCCTTGAGAACGCGGACAACATGTCGCGGAAGTCGGGGTTCAGCACCGGGTTCGCCTTTGATGGCCCAAGTGTCAAGTGCGAGTTGCCACAACGCGCCGATTCGCTCCGATGGTGTCATCCAGTTGAGTTGACCGGCATCGTGGGCTTCCGATCTGCGGAGGATCCTGACGGAAACGTTGCGGCGATCTTGCATGGCATTCTGCGGCTTGACATGATTATACCGCTGATGGCCGTGATGGATCGCATCTCAAAGGGCGCGTCCCGCCTTCGCACCGAGCTTCACCAGGTCCCACATCCCCATGTGCTCTTTGCGGACGTCGCGCAGGATCTGGTAGGCCTTCTTGGTCTTGCCATTCCCGATTCTGAAGAACTCCCGGCCGAAGGCGCAGGCCATGCGTGGGACCTCGGAGAACATCGCAGGGCTGTGGAGAATGGAGACTGCATCCTGAAACGTGCGCATGTCCTGAAGGACGTAGCTGTTCTCGAGCGCGGTGCGATAGTTCTTCAGGAAGGAGGATGAGTAGTCACCGGCACGCTTCGCTTCGACAACGGTTTCGGCGGCGAGGATGCCGGAGCGCATCGCGTAGTCCATCCCCTGGATGGCGCGGCCGGCGTTCAGGACAAGGTTCGCGGCCTCGCCGGCCACTAGCAGGCCGTCCATGTAGATCTCTCGTGGCATGATCTTCATGTCGCCGGTGGACACCACCTTGGCGCTGTACTCCAGGACTTCACCGCCGCGGATCATGTCTGCGACGATCGGATGCACCTTGAACTGGTTCAGGAGGTCCTGCGGCTTGAGGCCCTTCGCGCGGAGATCTGCCATTCCAAGGACGAGGCCGATCGAGACCGAATCGAGGTTGGTATAGAGGAAGCCGCCGCCCTCGACCCCGCCAGTCGCCGCGCCGACGCACTCGAGCGTCATCCCGCTGCGGCCCGAGAGTTGGAATCGGTCCTCGAGGACCTTTCGATCGAACCTGATGACCTCCTTCACACCCACGGCGAGGCCGTCGGCCGGGACGTAGTCCGTCTGCAGGCCCACCTGGCGGGTCAGGAGGTTGTTGACACCCTCGGCTAGGATGACACAATCGGCATGGAACTCCTCGCCGCCGGCCCGGATGCCGGTCGCGCGACCGTCTTCCATCAGGACCTCCTCGACGAGGATGTCGGTGGCGAGGAGCGAGTCTTCGGGGTGCGCCGAGGCGTCGATCGCCTCCTGGACCCTCTCCGCGAGCCACGCATCGAAGCGGCTGCGAAGCACGGTGATGCCGGTGTAGGGCGGTGCTCGGAAGTGATCCGACTTGAAATCGATAGTGAAGGCCGCACCGTCATCCATCAGCGACAGCTTCCGGTGGTCGACGAAGCGCTCGAAGGCAGCGGTTTCGTCCTCCCAGTAGTTGGGGACGAGCCGGTTGAGGTCCCTTCCCCACAAAACTCCACCCGAAACGTTCTTGGCGCCACTCCACTCGCCGCGCTCGATGAGCAGGAAGCGCATGTCGGCCCGTGCGAGTTCCATCGCGGCGCTCAGCCCCGCGATCCCTCCCCCTACGATGATGCAGTCGAAGCGCTCGTCCATTTGTTAGGGAGGCGTGGAGGCGTGGAGGCGTGGAGGCGTGGAGGCGTGGAGGCGTGGAGGCGTGGAGGAAGATCATCCATTCATCCACCCGTCCAATCTTCCACGCGTTCAACCCTTCGCCTTTTTGATCTCCTCGATCAGCGCCGGGAGGATCTGGTGCAGATCGCCCACCAGGCCGAAGGTGGCAATGTTGAAGATGGGCGCATCGGCGTCTTTGTTGATGGCGACGATGACGCGACTGTTGGTCATGCCGGCCGTGTGCTGCACGGCTCCCGAGAGACCTACGGCGAA
Source organism: Rhodothermales bacterium (assembly GCA_050485265.1). Classification (GTDB taxonomy): domain Bacteria; phylum Bacteroidota; class Rhodothermia; order Rhodothermales; family JANQRZ01; genus JBJHBB01. The sequence continues at coordinate 2,619 of JBJHBB010000162.1, forward strand.
GTACACCTCGGGGGAGACGACCTTTCCCGTCTGACCGATTTGTGCCGACGCCTCGAACATCCCGCTCTCGACCACGGCGCGCGTGGCACCGATGGCCGCACCGGTCACCGCTGCCAACTCCTCCACCAGCCTCAGGCCTGCGTCGTCTCGCACGCCTCTTCCGGCGGCAACGACTACCCGTGCCTCGGAGAGTTCAACGGCGCCGGTGGTCGCGCGGACAACCTCTCGGAGTGTCTGCTTGATGCTTGACTCGTCGAAATCGAACGGCACCTCTCGTACCTCGGCCGCTACGGGCGACTCCTGAGCCGCGTACGAGCCGGCACGCACGGAAACCAGCACCGGACTGCCTTCGGCTTCGACCCTCGCCATGAACTTCGCCGCCATCACCGGCCGCGTTGCGGAGACCTTCCCCTCGTCCAACTCGAAGTCCGCCACGTCAGGAAGGACTGGCGCCTCCAGCCGTGCCGCGAGCGCGCCGAGGATATCCTTGACGCTTTCGGTTGATGGAAACGCCACCATCTCAGGCTGGACGTCACCAATCACCTGGGCGAGCGCGTCGATAACAGGCGCGTTGACGTGATTGGCGAATACGGGATGCGTGACCGTGTGCACCACCTGCGCGCCGTACCGGCCCAGTTCTGCCGCCATGCTGTCCTGTTCGTTCTGTGAGCTCAGGACCACGGCCTGGACATCACCCGATGCCAACTCGCGACAGCGGCTCAGCACTTCGAGCGAGGCTCGCGTGGGATGGCCGTCGGAAAGAGCGATGAAAGCGAGGGTGGGCATCTGTGATTTGTTCGGAAGTCTGCGAGACGGTGAGACGGGGAGTCTGGGAAACGAGGCTAGCTAGCAGGTCACGATCATCATCATCATCACAGTCATAATGACCATCACCCCAGCACATTCGCCGCGTCGAGCTTCGCAACGAGCTGACTGGCGACTTCGGCCGGGTCACCCTCCAGGTTCAGTCCGGGATCGCGGGCCGGCATCGATTCAAAACGCACGGTATTGACACGGCTTGCCGGCAACTGCTCAACAGACTGATTGTCGATCGGCTTCTTCTTTGCCGACATGATCCCCTTCAGGTTGGGGATGCGCGGGTCGTTCATGTCGTTCGAGCAGGTCACCAGGCAGGGCGTAGGCAGAGCGATGATCTCCTGGCCGCTGTCACCCTGACGAGTGACGATCACCTGGCCGTTCTCGATGGCAAGACCGACGGCGTTGCTGGCGAAGGGCAGACCGAGCTTCTCGGCCAGCATGCCGCCGGTAAGACCCGCGTCAGTGTCCTGCGACTGCTTGCCCGCTAAGATGACGTCGTAACCGGCATCCCGGAGCCTGGGCTCGAGAATGGTCGAGACGGCGGCCGAGTCGAGCGCGAAACCCTCCGGAATGACCAGATGAAGGCCTCGGTCCGCCCCCATTGCGAGGGCCTTGCGCACCGTTTCTGTCGCACGCTGCGGCCCAATCAGGATGACATCGATTTCTCCACCGTGCTCAGCAGTCAACACCAGCGCGGCCTCCACGGCCGACGCGTCGTAAGCATTGAGCACCGTGCGACCGGCATCGAAGATGAGTTCGCCGTCGCGGACGAGGATCGGAGCGGTTACGTCGGGGACTTGCTTGATGCAGACGCAGAACTTCATCGAGGCGGCGGAAAGGCGGGTCGGGCAGTTTTCAGATTACGGGAGGAACATCGCGCCCCCATCACCCGCATTCTGAAGATCGTCGACAGATGATGGATTGCCATTTGAGTAAAATCGGACGCACGACCACCGTAGTGCAGCCGTGCGTCCGCAAATAGCCGCATGGAAGAAACGATCAGGGGAAGATGCCCATCTCGCCGTAGGACTTGGCCACCTTGTCGATCGCATTGATGAACGCAGCGGTTCGTAAGTCGACGCCCTTCTCTACGCTGATCGCGCGCACCTCCTTGTACGCTTCCACCATCGTGTCCTCCAGGCCCGAGTTTACCAGATCCTCCTCCTCGGCACCGTAGGCCACCTCGTGCTTGACCTGGTCGGGGACGGTTTTCCCGGTGAGGTCCTCGAGCGCCATCAGGATGCGCTCATAGCTGCGCTGCTCGAACCGCTTGCTGAGCCGACCGAAACGGACGTGGTACAGGTTCCGAAGCCACTCGAAGTACGAGACGGTAACGCCGCCTGCGTTGACGTACAGGTCCGGAATGACCATCACCCCGCGCTCCGATAGCATCTCATCGGCGGTTGCGGTCAGGGGGCCATTGGCGGCCTCGGCGATGATCTTCGCTCGGATGTTGCCGACGTTGTCCTTGTGGATCTGCTCTTCGAGCGCGGCCGGAATGAGGATGTCGCACGGAAGTTCGAGCGCCTCGGTGGAGTTCTCGATGTTGGTGGCTCCCGGGAAGTTGAGGATTGAGCCCGTCTTCCTCCGGTGAGCCATCACCTCTTCGATCTTCATCCCATCCGGGTTGTGGATGGCCCCCTCGATCTCCGCCAGGCCGATGATCACCCCGCCCCCGTCCTCAATAAACTTCGCAGCGTGATAACCCACGTTGCCAAGACCCTGGACCACGACTGTCTTACCCGAGAGACCCGGTTGTAGTCCTAGCGCCTTCATGTCGTCAGCGAAAGAGCAAGCCTCGCGCACGCCGAAGTAAACGCCTCGTCCGGTCGCTGCAGTTCGGCCTCGCACACCGCCCTGGCCAACGGGCTTACCGGTCACACATGCTAGCGCGTCGAGCGTGTTGTCAGAGATTGATGTGTAGGTGTCGACGATCCAAGCCATCTCGCGAGGACCCGTGCCGTAATCAGGTGCGGGCACGTCCACGCCGGGTCCGATGAAGTTCTTACGCATCAGCTCGAACGTGTAGCGCCGTGTAATCCGCTCGAGCTCGGCGTCGGAGAATCGGCGTCGATCGATGCAAATACCGCCCTTGGCTCCGCCAAAGGGGACGTCCACGACCGCGCACTTGTAGGTCATCAGGGCCGCGAGTGCCTGCACCTCGTCGGCGTTGACGGATTCGGCATATCGAATTCCACCCTTCGTTGGAAGGCGGTGGTGACTGTGCTCCGCGCGATAGGCTGCGACGACCTCGATCGATCCATCATCTCGCTTGATGGGGAATTCCACCCGAAGCAGGCTGTTGCAAACTTTGATCTGGTGAAGCAGCCCTTCAGAGTGCGAAGTGTGAGCTGCTGCCCGATCGAACATCCGGTTGACCTGGTCGAAGAAGGACACCGGCGCGATAGAATCGAGGGGTGAC
>JBJHBB010000163.1:0-5779 GCA_050485265.1 Rhodothermales bacterium
GCATGGTGCCCGCCTGCTGACCAACTTCATGCGGGACACGGGCAACCAGGTCACGCTTGGGACCTTCATTGCCACATTTCTCTACTGCATCCTGATCCTCCGATCGGTTCGGAGCCCGAGCGAGGCCGGCGACCCGACGGCCCTCGACGAGATCTCGGAGGGCTTTGTCCCGCATTTCGGGATGCTGGTCGCCCTGATCCTGACGCTTTGCTCCGTGGCGGTCCTGATCTATTTCATCCACCACATCCCCCAGACCATCCACATCTCGAACGTCACCGCCTCCATCGGCAGGGAACTCCGTGAACGCATCACGACGCGCTTCCCCGAGCGATTTGGTCACGGCGTGCCGGACTCGCGCGATGCCTCCGACGTGATCCCGGATGACTGGGAGGAGCGCTGCGTGCGGGTTGCCGCGGAGGAATCAGGCTACCTGCAGGCGATTGACGACGAGGCCATCTTCGCGCTTACCGTTGACCAGGATATCGTGATCGGGTTGCGGGGATATCCGGGGACGTTCGTGCATCCAGGCAAGACGCTGGTAGAGCTGTATCCGGAAGACCATGTCGGCGACGATGTCGGCAGCAAGGTGCGGCGCGCCTTTGCCACGGGTCGTAAGCGCACACCCGCTCAGGACTACATGTTTCTGGTCGACGAACTGGTCGACATCGCCGTGCGGGCGCTCTCTCCAGGCATCAATGATCCGATGACCGCCAACGGCTGTCTGGACTGGCTCGCGGACTGTGTCGCGACTTTCGCCTCTCGAGAACTGCCTGACGTCCACCGCTTCGACGCCGAGGGCAATTTGCGCGTCATCACTCGAACGGTCACCTTTGCGGAGTTCGTGGAAGCCGCCTTCGGGCAGATCAGACCCTACGCCGCGAGCGACCGCATCTCGGCCCTGCACATGGTCGACCAGCTGGGTGAACTGGCCGAGATCGTGACTCACGCAGACCACCGAGTCATCCTCAGAGAGCACGCCAACGCACTTCTCGCCGATGCCGAGGTCCTGATGAAAGACCAGGTTGCACTCGTCCAGCTTCGCGAACGAAACGAACAGGTCCTCGCCCGCCTTCGACGGGATGCATCGCCACCATCGTTCGAACCCGCGTGAGCGCGAGCAAAGGGGGATTGAATGCGGGCGACATATATCTGACAGTGTGTTAACTATATTAGGGACGACGCGCACGCGCTCCACGCCGGACCCGGTGTCCGCACATCCCTTCTGCCCATGATCAACGAAATGCTGTGGGGCCTGCTGTACGAAAGCACGGCCTCGACACCACTGGACGAGGATCAGCTTCAGGAGCTCCTCGCCGAGGCACAGCGGCGCAACGGAGAGCTGTCCGTCACGGGCTGGTTGATGTACACGCCGGATCCGGATGGAACGGGCCGCTTCATGCAGTACATCGAGGGGCCCCGCTCCAGTATCGAGCGGCTCTTCTACGGGCTCGACGGCCACGGCGGCATCGGCAAGGATGCCCGCCACACGGACGTGCGCATTATCCACGAGGGTGCGTTTGGAGGCGGCCCGCCCGGCGAGCGGCTCTATCCGCGCTGGATGATGGAGTGGGTAAAGGAGATCGCCGTGCCCGCCACGGTCTAGGGTTGTCCGTGGCCAGAGGCCCGACCCGTGTAGGGTGGGCGCAATAGGTGGAGAATTAAGGCCGCGATAAGGCCGAATTAAGGCCGCGTTCAGGTCTTCGACGAGCGCCCGGCAGAGTTTGGTGCGGGTTCAACGCTCCCCTTCCTCAAGGGCACTCGTCCTCCTTTGCCTCGATGCACGTGCATCTCCTCCTTCCTCTGGCGTCCCTTTGTGTGGTCGCCTCTTGCCAGGGCCAGCCGGCCACGTCGGTGTGTCTCGATGTTGAGATCCGCGGCACCGCCGACCTCGGCTATCCCGTCGTCCTCACCGTCAGTGATGAGCCGATAGTCGGGCATGGAGCCTATCCGACACAGGTTCATGTAGGTGAGCACTACGGGACGCTGGCGTCAATCGTGACTCATCGGGAGATGGATGGGGATGGCGTAGTTCGCGGCACACTCATCCACTACTTCGAGGCGACGAGCGGCGACTCTTTCTGGACCGAGGACGAGGCGGTGTGCATGCCCACTCCCGGCAGGTCATGCGACTGCGATGCGATTGCTCAGATGCGCGTCGCTGGGGGAACCGGGCGGTTTCAGGGTGCCAACGGATCGCTCCGAAATGAGGGGTGCGTCAGCATGACGGACTCCTCTCCCCAAACGAGCCCATATGGAACGCTCGTCTTTCACACCACAGGTCGCGTGTGCGTGCCCGACGCCTGAACCCGTCGAAAAACGCCCAGCAATCATCTTCACAACCAAAACCATCATCTCCATGCGACATCCTCTGCTTCTGATCGCGCCACTCGCACTGCTCCTGGCCGCCTGCGACGTCGCTGGCCCTGTTTCCACAGCGGCCGTCGAGGCCGAGGCGCGCGGCCCCTCCTGCATAAACGTCCGTCACTCCGGCGACGCTCAGCTTGGCTTTCCGGTCTTCATCCCCATCGATCCGATCGAGCCGCTCGTGGGCGCCGGCGGGCTCCCGACGCCCACCGCCATCGGTCCCTATCAGGGAATGATGTCGTCCATCCTGACGTCCGAGCAGCAGGCCGGCAACGGCGCCGTTCACTACACCCTCGTGCACTACTTCGAGGAGCACGGCACCGGCGACGGCTTCTGGACAGAGGATCGCGCCGTGTGCGCACCGGTCGGCACGGACCCATTCACCTGCCTCGTGAACACGAACATGAACGTCGTCGGTGGCCGCGGGAAGTTCGCCGCTGCGAGTGGCAGGTTGCACAACCGCGGGCTGATCACGATTACCGACCCCGAGGGCAATCCGTTCGGGACGCTTGCGGTGAACCTGAGTGGACGCGTTTGTGGTGACGGTCTATGACCCCAGGCCATCTCAGAACCAGCACACGAGGATCAACGATGAGCCGCCTGATCTTGCTCACCCTTTTCGTCGCCGCGCTTGCCCCGCTGACGAGCGCACAGACCCGCTACGTCTGGAACGGCGGGAACGGGGCCTGGGGCGAGGCCGCGCGCTGGACCCCCGAGGGCGTCCCGGCCGCTGCCGACACAGCCGTAATAGGCCCGGTGGGTGCAACATTCGCCAGCACGGTCCTGATCGGGAGCGACGTTACCGTGGCCGGGCTGGTGATCCAGAGTGGCGGCAACGGCGCGGGCATCGCCGGCGAAGGCGATCTCACCATCACCGACAGCTTCCGGTGGTTATCGAATACGGGTCCTGGTGGCGTTCCCACTGTCGGAGGTAGCGGCAACGTCATCATCGGGCCCGGCGCTACGCTTGACCTGCTGGCGCCCACGACGCTTTCCGTGGGGTTGGACCGCACCGTGATCTTGCAGGGGACGGGGCACTGGTCGTCCGGGCAGTGGAACGGCCAGGGCCGGCTCGTGAACGAAGGCACTCTCATACTGCAGTCGCCGATGCGGTTCTGCTTCTCGTCCACCCCCGGCCAGATTGTAAATGCCGCCGGGGCGCTGATTCGTTACGCCGCCAGCGGGGAGGGCGACTTCTACTGCAGCTTCCGCAACGCAGGTACGCTGCGCGTCGAGTCTGGACTGTTTCACGCCCGGGGATGGGGCGGGGTGGCGGACACGGACACGGGACAGTACGAGGTCTGGCAGGGTGCCCGCCTCCGGATGGGAGGTGCGGACCGGGTGGTAGCCGCGGGTGGCGCGGTTTCCGGGGCGGGGACACTGGAAATCACGCAGGGCTGGGCAGTGACCATCAACGGGGCGCTCACCGTCCCCCGCCTCCGGCTCCATGAGGGCGGCGACTTCACCCTGAACAGCGACACCGCGCTCGATGTGATCGTCATGGCTCACTCCTGGCTCGGCGGGACGGCCACCGTGACCGTCTCGGATACCCTCCGCTTCGTGCCAGCCAGTGGCCTTCGCAGCACGGTGACGGGCCCCGGAGAGCTCATTGTGTCGCCAGGTACCGAGTTCGAGATGAACGGTACCGTCGTTCTCGCGAACGGCCGAACACTCACCATGCAGGCCGACTGGACCTGGCCCGGAGGGCGCCAGTTCAGCAATACCAGCATGAACGCCACTCTCCGAAACCAGGCCACGGCGGTGCTGGCCGGCGAGGGACCGCGGACATTCTTCGCGGGCACGTTCATCAACGAACACACTCTCCGCCACGAAGCCGGCGAAACCGTGTTCAACTCGGGCTTCTCGACATCTGGCGAGGTCGAAGTGCTTGGCGGCACGCTCCGCCAGATGGGGTTCAATACCACCGGCGGTACCGACACCGGGCGTTACACCGTCGCCGGCGGGGCACGGCTGGAGTTCACGGGTGGCGAGCGCACGATCGCTACGTCGGGTGAGATCAAAGGCTCGGGGACGCTCGTGCTCGGGAACGGCTTCCAGCCGTTGCGTGGAACGATCCGGCCGGGTGACGACGACTCGCCAGGCTTGCTCAGCGTCGAAGGCTTCTTTCCCCAGCCACACTCAGAGGGTGTGCTGAAGGTGCTACTCGCAGGTGACAATCCGGGCACGGACTACAGTCAACTCGACGTATCCGTGCAGGCTCGCCTCGGCGGAGTCCTCTACGTCGAGCTTGCGGACGGCTTCGTTCCCGCCGAGGGTGATCGATTCCGCGTCGTCAAGGGCGCGATCAGTCCATCTGCCGACGCGTTCGACGATCTGATTCTGCCACAGGGACTGCGCGGCTATGTCGAAGTGGTGGAGGGAGGCGCCGACTTCGTGGTCGGCGCACCGGTCGGGACCGACCCTGGTACAGCAGAGTCGCTGGTCTTCGCCGTCGCCGGGCCTTACCCCAATCCGTCGGTCGGTGCAGCGCGGCTGTCAATCACCCACCCCGCGGTCGGGCCGCTACGCGTTGAATTATTCGACCTCCTAGGGCGGCTGGTGGCCGACCAAACCGACCACTCGGCGCAAACCGGAGTCCACGAAGTGACGCTGGATGCCCGCCGGCTGCCCAGTGGAACCTACGTCGTGCGAGTCTCGAGTGGTGAGTCAGTTGACGTACGCCGTCTTGTCGTGACGCGCTAGCGGTGCGTCGACCTTCCGCCGGAGCCATCGCCCAGGTGTCGGCGGAGGGTGGGGGCTCGCCCTACTATTTGGTAGGCGCTAACCCATGCGCGGTGACGGCCGGGGGGAAGTAGGTTCGGGGCTGCCCACGCCACCCCCACGCCAGCGCCCCCATGAAGACCAGCATCGAGCTCGCCCAGGAAACGCCCCTTCGCCACATGCGCGAGTTCATGGCGGATCTGCACTTGGAGGAAGACGACGTCGAGTTCTACGGCAAGTACACGGTGAAGCTGCGACTTGGCCTCCTGGACCGGCTCGCAGACAGGCCCGACGGCAAGGTCGTCCTCGTCACCGCGATGACGCCGACACCTTCCGGCGAGGGCAAGACGCTTACCACCGTCGGACTGGGTCAGGCGCTCGGCAAGCTCGGCAAGAAGGGCATGATCGCCCTTCGGGAGCCGTCGCTGGGGCCGGTTTTCGGAATTAAGGGCGGGGCGGCTGGCGGTGGCTACGCGCAGGTCCTCCCAATGGAGCGCATCAACCTGCACTTCAACGGCGACCTGCACGCCATCGGCGCGGCGCATAACCTGCTCGCCGCCATGCTGGACGCGCATCTTCATCATGGCAACGACCTCGACTTCGACGTCCGACAGCCGCTCTGGGGACGGGCGCTCGATATGAACGACCGCGCCTTGCGGGACGTGGTCGTCGGGCTCGGCGGGCGTGCCAACGG
>JBJHBB010000164.1:0-5758 GCA_050485265.1 Rhodothermales bacterium
GAGCGCATCCTGCGTCGCTTGCGGCAGCGCGGCCTGGCGCGCGAGCAGGACGGGAAATGTCGCGTCCTGGGCTGAGGCGGGCGCGCCGGCGGCAAGCGCGTCGGGGAAGTCCTCGCCGCTGGCGAGAAAGACCGTCTTGAGCCCGTCGAGCTCGCCGATCGGCCCAGGCTCAGCACGGTCGATGAGTCCAGCGAGCTCAGCTGCCGTGGCGTAGCGGTCGGGCCCTTCGTGGCGGACGACGTTGAAGAACTCCTCATCGAGCTGGGCTTCGAGGCCGACGTCGCCTACTGCTCCCAGATTGACACCTCCTCCCTGCTGCCCGTCTACCGGGACAGCCGCCTGGTCCTGAGTCCGGCCCGGGCCGCGGCCGCGGCCGCTGGCGAGGCCGGTTCCTAGCGCCGGCTCACGCCGCGCGCGCCTTATCTTCGGCCGAGTCGCCCGCAGTGGTTGCTGCGGATCGCCCCGACCTCCGACCGAGCCTCGTGAGTAGGACAGTCTCCCGACGTAAGAAGGCCAACCGCACGACCGACGCCCCGCTGGTGGCCAGCCACCGCAAGCGCGAGGTGGCGGGATTGCTGCTCATGACGGTCGCCTTCCTGGTAGCTCTGGCACTCGTGTCGTTCAGCGCTGCAGACGCCGGCGCAGTGCGCCGCATCACCTGGCTGGACGCGCTGCTCCCGATCGGCGTCGACGAATCAGTGAACAACGTGCTCGGGCTCGTCGGCGCGAAGCTGAGCCACTTCTTGATCGTCGGCCTGCTCGGATATCCGGTCCTGCTTCTCTGCGGACTGGCGCTTTCGTGGGGCTATGTCCTGTTCAGGCAGCGGGAGCCCATCTACCTCCCCCTTCTGTCGGGTCTGCTGGTAGTCGGGACCGTGCTGATCTCGATGCTCTTCGGCTGGTTCGCCGACGGAGGCGAGACCGCCCTTGCGTACTGGAGCGGAAATGTTGGGATGGCTCTGGCGGGCTGGCTGAAAGGTGCTTTCGGCGCGGTGGGATCGCTGATCCTGATCTTCGTCCTCCTTGCGGTGACGATGCTTCTATTCATCGACCGCGACATTCAGTTGTCGCTCGATCGCGTCGAGGCAACAGTCGATCAACTCAGGGGTCAGACCGCCGAGCGGTGGCTGGAAGCCAAGGAAGCCCACAATCGGCGCGTCGCCATTCGTGCTGAGAAACGTGCCGCGCGACGCGATGCCCTCGCCAATGCACCGCCGCCTCCGGCACCCGCTACGGCGCCATCTACTCCGGCCACACCCCCAGCACCCGTCGCGCAGACCTCCGAGCCTCCAGCGACAACCGGATCACCCGCTGCACAGTCGAAATCCACGCGTGCCACCGACTCTGACGATGATCTCCTCGAGTCTATCGTGGCGCGCCACTCCGGCCGTGACAAGAGTTCGGGCGACGACGGCCCGCCGCTGAAGGTCCTCGGACCGAAGGACGAGGCGCCCGGTGACCTCGCCGCGCGGCGGAAGCAGCCGGGAGCGGACGACGACCGCTTCGACTTTCCCGACCTCGAGTTGCTCGACGCAGCCGACACCGCCGCGACGGTCGACCTGGAGGAGATCGAGGAGAACAAGCGGGTCCTGCTCGACAAGCTGGAGACCTACAACGTCCAGATCACCGAGATCAACGCCGTCGTGGGACCAACGGTCACCCGATACGAGCTCATCCCCGCGCCCGGCATCCGAATCAGCCGCATCACCGCGCTCGAAGACGATCTCGCGATGGCCATGGCTGCGCCGGGCATCCGCATCCTGGCTCCGATACCGGGCAAGGGGGCGATCGGCGTGGAGATACCGAATCGACACCGCGAACTCGTCCGCCTGAGCAGCATCCTGGGCACGGCCCGTTTCACAGAGGCCAAGAACGCGTTGCCGGTCGCCCTCGGGAAGAACATCCAGGGTGAGGTTCACATCGAGGACCTCGCCAAGATGCCCCACATGCTGATCGCGGGCGCGACCGGAGCGGGCAAGTCGGTAGGCCTGAATGCCACGATTGTCGGACTGATGTTCGCCTGCCGCCCCAGCGAGCTCAAGTTCGTGATGATCGATCCCAAGAAGATCGAACTCGGGCCTTACCAACAGCTTCTGGACCACTACATCGCGATGCCGGAGGGCTCTGAAGAGCCGGTCATCACCGATTTCCGCGAAGCGGCGGGCGTCCTGCGTTGCTGCGAGCGCGAGATGGAGGAGCGATACGATCGCCTCGCCGAGGCAGGTGTCCGTGGCATCAAGGAGTACAACGAGCGCGTGCGCTCGGGCCAACTGCGGGCCGAGGACGGCCACGACTACCTGCCCTACATCGTGGTGATCGTGGACGAGCTGGCCGACCTCATGATGACGTCGGGTAAGGAGGTCGAGCCACCCATCGCTCGCCTGGCCCAGATGGCGCGCGCAGTCGGGATTCACCTCATCCTGGCCACCCAGCGCCCGAGCGTGGACGTCATCACCGGCCTGATCAAGGCCAACTTCCCCAGCCGCATCGCCTACCAGGTGGCCTCGAAGATCGACTCGCGCACGATCCTCGACCAGGGCGGTGCCGAGCAGCTTGTCGGCAACGGCGACCTGCTCTACATGAACGGTAGCCGCATCCAGCGTCTGCAGGGGCCGTTCGTATCGAACGACGAGATCGAACGTGTCGTGGCCTTCATAGCGCGTCAGCCAGGCACGGGGCCTTATATGCTCCCGCCGATCTAGGTCGAGGGTGAGGGCCCCCTCGGAAGTATCGACGATGGCGACCGCGACGACCTCTTCGAGGCGGCCGCCCGCGTGATCGTCCGCTCGCAGCAGGGTTCGGTCTCACTGCTGCAGAGAAAGCTCTCGGTGGGCTACACGCGGGCCGCTCGAATCGTCGATCAGCTCGAGGATGCAGGCATCGTCGGGCCGTTCGAGGGGTCCAAGGCCAGACAGGTCTTGGTCGGCTCGGAGATGGAGCTCGACGAGATGCTGAACGCGGACACTACTCCCGGCGCCTGACCAATCACCCGACACGTCGTGGCGCTCCCCGTCCTTGGCATACTCGGAGGCGGTCAACTCGGCCGCATGACCGCGCTCGCGGCCATCCCGATGGGCATCCGCGTGCGCTTCCTCATCCCTGAACCCTCCTCCGGAATAGTTGATTTCGGGGATGTGGTGATTGGTGACTGGACCGATCCCGAGATTCTCCGGCGATTTGCCGAGTCCTGCGATGCCGTCACGGTGGAGAGTGAATGGGCTCCGGCCGACCTCCTGAAGGGCGCCGCCCCGGAGACCGCCGTCTGGCCGTCCCCGGAAACACTCGATACGATCCGCGACAAGGGACGTCAGAAGCAGGCTCTGAGGGACGCCGGGCTGCCGGTGCCGGCATTCGCGGTCTGCCGCTCGCCCGAGGAGGCCCGGGGTGCTGCTGATAGCTTGGGTTATCCCCTGGTGATGAAGCAACCTGTGGGCTCGTACGACGGTTACGGAAACGCGACACTCAACGATCCCGACGACATCGAAGGCGCATGGAAGCGCCTGGGCGATGGAGGCTCCGCCATTCTCGAGGCGTGGGTCGACTTCGCACGTGAGCTGACAGCGCTCGTGGCACGCTCTCCGAGTGGCGAGATCGCTGTCTACCCAGTGGCCTACACCGAGCAGCGCGACCACCGCTGCCACGCCGTGGTGGTGCCCTCAGGTGCCGACGAGGCCACTGAGCGTCGAGCCACCGAGGTGGCCCTGCGCGCCGTCGAGGCGGTCGGAGGAGTGGGAATCACGGCCGTCGAGATGTTCGAGACCACGGACGGACGGATCCTGGTAAACGAGCTCGCACCCAGGCCCCACAACACCGGGCACTATACCATCGAGGCGTGCCACACGTCGCAGTTCGAGAACCACGTGCGGGCCGTGCTCGACCTCCCCCTGGGCGACCCCTCGATGCGCGTCGGCGCGGCGTGCATGGTGAATGTGCTCGGCACAACCTCCGGCGCCGTTGAACCGATGGGCTGGCGGGACGCCCTCGCGGAGGCCGGAGTCGCCGTCCACCTCTACGGCAAGGGCGAATCGCGACCCCGTCGCAAAATGGGACACGTAACCGTCACCGGATCGGATCCCGCAGAGGTTAGACGCCGCGCCGAGACGGCCGCGGGACGAATGAGGCTCTGAGGCACAGGCACACGCTTGTAGATTGCTAACCTCCTCGACACCTTACCAGATGCCATCCTCAGCGCCTGATTCAGAGATCCCCCCCCTCGTGGGCGTCGTTATGGGGAGCGAGTCGGACTGGCCCGTGATGTGCGAGGCCGCGAACGTGCTGGCGGACTTCGGCGTGCCGTTCGAGGCGCGAGTCCTCTCGGCACACCGTATGCCCGACCGAATGACGGCATACGCCCGGGAGGCGAAAAGCCGCCGACTCAAGGTTATCATAGCGGGCGCCGGCGGCGCGGCCCACCTGCCGGGGATGATCGCGGCGAGCACCACGCTTCCGGTGATCGGTGTGCCCATTCCCACGAAGCACCTCAAGGGGCTGGATTCGCTGCTCTCGATCGTCCAGATGCCCGGCGGTGTGCCGGTCGCGACGGTGGCCATCGGTCAGGGGAAGAACGCCGGGCTGCTGGCGGTCCAGATTCTGGCTGCGTTCGACCCGGAGCTTGCCGAGCGACTCGCTGAGTTTCGGACGGCCGAGTTGAAACGCGTGGAAGCGATGGATGAGCGCGTGAGCGCCGACGCGCGCCTCTGATCGTATCAACCGATTCTTGGGCGGGCGGCAGAATCCCGGGCGCGAGATGCCGATTCACGCGGCGTGAGGCACACTATCATTCGCCATGCACCGCCGCGAGACCTCTCCCCTGCTTCATCGTTTCGACACTGTCGACCGGTCGATCAGTCATTGGATGGCCGAACACGGCATCCAGATCCTTCGCATCGCGCTCGGGGTCGTCTACGTCTGGTTCGGCGCGTTGAAGCTCTTTCCGGGAATGAGCCCTGCCGAGGAACTGGTGATGCTTACTGTGCCTTTCTTCCCCGGTAGCGTCTTCCTTCCGTTCCTGGGGATCTGGGAGATCGTGATCGGCCTCGGATTCTTGCTCGGGAAGGGTTTGCGCTTCGTGATCCTGCTGCTCTTCCTCCAGATGCCCGGCACGATGGCGCCCATCGTCCTGCTTCCGGACGTCGTCTTCTCCCAGTTCCCTTTCGGCCTCACTCTCGAGGGCCAGTACATCGTGAAGAACCTTGTCCTGATCGGCGCCGCGCTCGTCATTGGAGCGACGGTCCGAGGAGGAAAGCTGGTCGACGACGAGGTGCTCGAGGAAATCGGCGATCAATAGCGCCGAGCCACCGTCATGTGGTAGACCGGCTGTAGGACCTCCATGGTGACCATCACCTTCCCCTCGTTCTGCATCGCTCGCAGGACGTGGCCCAGAATTGCCTGCAGCTCGCGCGACATGCGCGCCGCGCCCGTCTCGGCGGCCATGGCCTCAACCTGACGCAAATGGGGCTCGAGCCAGTCCAGCCCGCCGGTATCGAGATCGAGCACAGGCTCCAGTGGTGCCACGAAACTGCTATACGCGATGTCGATCGTCGTGCCGAACTGGTGTGTGCTCTCCCCCCGTGCGGCGTTCGGATTCACGCGCCTCAGCCGAGCCTGGTCCTGGGCCGATCGCAGGACGGATGTGATCTCCATCCGGAGCGGCGGCAGACCACGCTCGGCGACCGCGGCGTGGAACCGCTGCCCGATCTCGAACAGCAGCGCCTCAACGTCCGGCGTTACGTAGGGCGAGGAGTATTCCAGCTCACGG
>JBJHBB010000165.1:0-5718 GCA_050485265.1 Rhodothermales bacterium
GTCCAGTGATGGTCAGAACCGTGACTTCGGGCACCCGCACGGCACCGACGATAGGCGCATACTCGCGTCCAGCTGCTCGAGTGGCTCGCGGGAGGTGGCGTCGTCATGTGCTCGGACTCGGCGAAGCCCAAGCTCAGCCAGATCGTGCTCGATACGACCAACGCACGCGCTGCGGCGGAGTTCTGGTGAAAGCTACTGGGCTTGGTCTACCGACCTGGCCACGAACAGCCTCCAGAGACTGAGGACGATCCGGCCGGTCGAGACTGGCTCTACCTGTTCGGCGCTGGCGGGACCCCGCGGCTCGCGTTCCAACAGGTCTCAGAGCTACCACCGACGACCTGGCCCGAGCACACGGTCCCGCAGCAACTCCACCTCGACCTGACAGTCGAGACCCTCGCGGAGCTGGACGCGGTTCACCGTCGCGTGCTCGACCTGGGCGGCACGCTGCGTCTCGATCGTTCGCACGACCCCGACGAACCGCTGCGCGTCTACGCCGATCGTGACGGCCACACCTTCTGGATCTTCGTGGCCTGAGGCGGGACGGCCGGAACCAGACTCATGGCGCCGGCCCCCCGCACGGAACCGACTATGCGCCCGTGGCTTGTGTGTCCGTTCAGCGCATAATCAACCAGGACGAGGAAGCACTTCCGCACACACACTACGTAACGTGACCACGAGCGACGGCTAGGAACGGCGAGGGGTCGGTCCGCCAAACACCGGAACGTGTCAGTCGCGTCTCCGAGCGCGACAGCAGCAGGATCCTAGTTGGCCTACTAACCGCGACGTAGAACGCTCGAAGTTCCGCCAACTGCTCCGATTGAGTCCGGGCCCTGAAGTCCGGGAACTGGCCGTCGTTCAGCCCGACGATAGCGACAGCGCGATACTCGCGTCCTTGAGCTTTGTGGACCGTCAAGAGACGAACCCCGGGTGTTAGATCTTGACTGCGCTGGATTCGATTAAGGAAGACATGAAAGTTCCCCCATGTTCTCGAACTTGCGTCATGCCCTCTGCAAAAGGCCGCCCACGCATCTGTGAGCTGCCGACGATCACCCTCCCAGTTGGGGTCATCTTCAATCGCAACTTCGGCAAGGCCAGATGCGAAGGCAGCCGGGTCACTCACCGCGCACAACGGAGAGAGGTGCCGGAGAGAATCGGATCTGGCATCGAGACTCCGTCCGACATCAGCCAGGGTCCCAAGCTCACTCTCGTCCTCGTCAAGAATCCTGCCGAGACGCCACCTTGGCGAAGCATGATTAGCAGAGGCAACTGCCACCAGATTGAGAGCCACCTCGCCCGCGGGCGTCGTTAGCCAATCATCCACTCCAATCGCCACTGCCGGAGTAACGTCCCGTTCTTCCAGCGCCAGGCGAGTCGCACGGAGGGCAGCCGCGGACCGACCGAGGACGGCGATGTGTTCAGGACGTACCTCCCTGGGCTCACCCTTCACCAACGCCGCGGCGGGTAGACCCTGGGCAAGTAGTTCCGTCACCCAGTCACCGACGTAGTCGCCTTCAGCTTGTTCGGAGGATGATTCATTGCTCTGAATCATGCCTTCGGCCGCATACGTGATCTGATCCCTTGGCCCCTCGTGTCCAAGCATGTCTGCAACATCGCAGGCGAGCCCGACAATCCTGCGAGCCGATCGGTAGTTGCGGCTGAGAGCAAATTGCGTAGCTTTGTAGTCATCGGCGAACTTCTTCATGAGGCTAGGATCGCCGCCCGCGAACCCTACGATGGACTGCTTATCGTCACCAACCATCATCACCGACATGTCAGTGAGAGGCGGTGCACCGAAGACGGCTGTAAGCAATCCGTACTGAGCCCGAGTAAGGTTCTGCGCTTCGTCGATAATCACGTGCTGATACAGGCGACTAAGCTGTCGACGTGCGGCGGGCAGTCTAAGAAGGTCGGTAGCCCGACTTATCATGGCGGCATAGTCCAGCGCGCCGCCTGCGTCCATGGCGGCTTCCCACTCCGCCAGCAGCTCCGTCGTGTCGACCTCACAACGGGAGCGCAAGAGGTCGAGGTCACGGAGACGATCACGAAGAATATCGTTGGCGTATCGCTTGCCCTCGTCCGCCAGCCATCTCGCAAGAAGTTCTACTCGATCTTCATCTCTCCCAAGAATCTCAGGTTCCTCAGGAAGTCCGATCCAAGTGCCGCTCGCGCGGAGGAGACCGTGGGCAAATCCGTGAACAGTGTCGGTGTCCACCCGCCGGGCAGCGTCTCCGAGTCGTCGTTCGAACCTTTGTCGAAGCTCCTCGGCGGCCTTCACGGTGTAAGAGAGCGACAATATCCGGAAGTTGCTTTCCGGGTCTGCGCCAAGAAGGCGTTCGACCCGCTGGGCAACAACCTCCGTCTTACCGCTGCCAGCGCTGGCAGTAACCAGGATGGCAGGGTCGCGGCAATCAACCGGAGCCCGCTGGTCCTCGTCTAGCCGGACATCAACCGTCGTCGCCATCGTTTTCCTCTACTGACCCCGAGGACGCAGCGAGTGCGTTCCGGAGAATTGCAATCAGTCTACGGATGGAATCAGGCCAGTCTTCGGCGTTGGGGTACCTGCTAATCAACTCGTGCGCGAGGTGGGGGCCGGCGGAACCCTTGCATCGAGTCAGCAGCTCCAGGGTCGTGAACGACTCGTCGTCGCCGGGTCGAGCGGCGAGCGCCGCGGCTCGACAGAGGCCATCATCGAAGGCCACCATCATGCTCTCGGAGGCGCCCTGCGTCTCCCGCAGGACAGCGCGGGGCTGGCCGAGCTCGTCAGCGTCGCCATGTGCGCCGCAAAGGGTCCTCACCGCTGCGAGGCCATCGCCATCACCGTCTGCGAACAGGTACCAAGGCATGCCAACTAGTCGCGCGAACTTGACCGCAGCGGACGCGAGAGGACTGTTCATGCTTCCCGGATCGATGACGCACACGCCGTGGGCAAGCGGCCCCAATGCATGACGTATCAGGGGAGGGAGCATTCCTCTCTCGGTGGCTCCGTCACCGATGATGAGGGCTGAGGCAAAGAGCAACTCACCGAACGGCCGCTCCACCTGGCGCTTCAACTTCTCCATCTCTTCGGCGTGAAGCTTCGGCCGACGAGCACGATGGCTGGCTTCCTCATCCGTGGCGGCCGGACGGAGGTCAACAGCGGTAGTCGCATCCCTGTTCGCACCGAGAATCCGCACACTGCGAGGCTCCACGGCGGTGACGAGGTGGCTTGAATGCGTGCTGACGACAAGTTGGCCAGGAATCGACCGGAGGAGGTCGGGCAGCTCGAACTGCATCTGCGGGTGAAGATGGGCCTCCGGCTCTTCAACCAACGTAAGGGGATGGCGGGGGAGCGTGGGGCCGTCTCTGCCTAGTCTGCGTTCGTAGAGCACAGTCTGTACGAGGAGCGACGCGAGACTTCGAGGACCCGAGCCGTGGAATCGCAGAGGGAGCGATCCCGTGCCTGCATCGATGTCGACTGAAATGGAGCGAGTCAGCTCTTCAAGGCGCAGCGGGAGGGGGTTCAGCTCAGGTTCCCCAAACCCTCCGATTCTTCCGTCGGCGTTCCGCAGGGACTCTTTGACAGCACCCAGCGAGCCGCTACCCGTGACTATACGGCCGCCCAGATCCTTGAGTTCACGCTCAAGCGCCCCCCGCTGGTCATCATTGATTTCCAGGTCATTGAGGATGCGTCGGATTGCAGAGCCTCGTGTTGTCATCTCGTCCGAGAGATCTCGTCGTGTCCCGATGAGCGCAGCCTCGAACACCTGAAATTGCTCGCGCTTCAATCGAACCGGGGCGCTGCGAAGAAACCAACCT
Organism: Rhodothermales bacterium; assembly: GCA_050485265.1. GTDB lineage: Bacteria > Bacteroidota > Rhodothermia > Rhodothermales > JANQRZ01 > JBJHBB01. The sequence goes on from JBJHBB010000165.1 coordinate 3,796, forward strand.
CGGCCCGCCGCGAAGTCCAGCCTCTCGTGGATTGCTCTGGCCCCGACACCTTCAGCGGACCGGGATATCGTGGTACGCCACGCGAATCTCTCCTTCAGTGGCTCATCCTGAATGATGCTGGGCTCCAGGCTGCGGCCGACGGCAGCTTCGAATACCTCCTCGTCGGTCTCCGCTGAGCCCGCAGCCACGTCTGGCCGAGGGGCTACGATGACATCAATGCTGGCCGATGTCGAGGACCCGACAGTGAGATCGTCCTGGTCTGCCGGAAACGCCCCGAACGCTAGGGATAGGGCCCGGAGCACGCGGCTCTTGCCGGAGTTATTCCGCCCTACCAGGAGGGTAATGTCGTGCTCCAATTCGACTCGAAGGAGTGGAATACCTCTATAGCCGCGGAGTTCGATTACCTCGACGAAGACGGGAGCGAAGCCGCCAGCACGTCTCGCAGGAGCTGCAAGTGCCCCTGGGTCTGTGGCATCCATGTCGTTGCCTTCCGTCAATGCCCCCTCCGTGACAGTCGGCGCACCCGAGCAGCTACCGTGGCCGAACTTCGATCTTCTTAATTGTGTCCGCCGAAAACCAAGCTGCCTCCCCATCAAGGGTGGGAACGACAAGACCGCGCTCGACGGCGAGGTCGCCAAGTGCGCGAGCCGCTTCGCGCGTCCCCATGCCTTCTACGACGAGTCCGTTCGCGGCAGCGACCTCGTCGAGGTGGCGGGGATACTCCGACCGACCGGCTTCTCCATGCTCCGTCACTTCATTCACGTGGATGCTGGTGCGCATCAAGACCTCCGTCGCCTGAGCCCACACTCTAGGAGAACGTACGTGAGCTGCTGAGGAATCGAACCCGGTGGCTGCCAGTAACGGGCGAGGGGACGCCGACAGACCCGCCGCGTACCGATACCTGACGCTGAGCGCGGAGTCGGGCAGGGAACCCTGCATCCTCAGCCTTCGAAGCACCCCGGGTTCGGCTCATTCCCGAGGTTCGTCGACGGACAGACATCACCGGAGCCTGCGAGCGGGCCCATCGGATGTGCGGCGCGTCGACTTGAGCTGCAACTTCCGGGCGGTTGGCGGCGCTGCAGGCCAGCCCGAAGCGGGGACCGCTGCGGTGCGGTTGAGGGCTTCGCGGCCTGCTGTCATCCCACTCGCGCGCGCGACGGTCGGCCTTCTCGACCCAGAGAGTGCGGACGGCCCGGGCGTCGGAGCTTGATGGCCACCGGGGGCAGGTGGCCGTAGACGAGGACGCCTTCGAAGGGACGGAGCTGTCGGAGGGCCGCTGCGCTGGCGAGGAGTTGCGTCTGGCTGGCACGCGTGGCGCTCGTTCGGCCCTCGGCGTCGATCGTCGTGGATTGTCGCACGACCTCCGTGTCACCAATCACCTGGGCCAGATCGTTCGTCGTGTTGGCGTCGGTGATGCCAGACAGCACGAGCTTGGCGCGGTGGTTGTTGAACACCGTTCCGGCGTGCTGGCCGTAGCGGGCGGTGATCTGGGCCCGATCTTGCCAGATGGTCACGAGCTGGATGCCGAGCCCGGCCGCCGTGGACGCGATCTGGGCGAGGTCGCGTAGCGGTGCAATGTTGGCGGCTTCGTCGAGGACGAGCAGCAGCGGTGGGTCGAGCCGGCCGCGGACGGCGGCCTGCTCGTAGGCCGTGACGAGGACGTGCTGGACGAGGGCGGTGAACAGCGGCCGGAGCCGGTCCTGTTCATGCAGCGGTGCGCAGATGTAGAGCGTGTGCGCGCCGCCGTCGAGCAGCCGTTCCGGGTTGACGTCGGCTTGCTCGGCGGAGGTGGCGACGGCCGGATCGGAGAAGGCTGCGAGGATGGTCTCCGCGGTGGTGAACACCGAAGAGCGGGTCCGTTCCTCGCGGCGCCAGGATGCTTCGGCGGCGGCGATCGCGGCTTCGACACCGGTGGCTTGGAGC
>JBJHBB010000166.1:0-5640 GCA_050485265.1 Rhodothermales bacterium
GCCCGGAGCGTTCTCGGGTCCCGTCGTGGGGATGGACGCGGACGTGGTCGACGAGAACGGCCGGCCCGTCCGTGGAGCCGTCGGCGAGCTCGTCATCCGCCAGCCGTGGATAGGGATGACACGCGGGTTCTGTGGGGATGAGGACCGGTACCACGAAACGTACTGGACCCGCTTCCCCGGCATCTGGACCCACGGCGACTTCGCCGCCATCGACGACGATGGCCTGTGGTTCATCACCGGGCGCTCGGACGACACCATCAAGGTGGCCGGCAAGCGCCTCGGTCCGGCCGAGGTCGAAGCCATTCTGAACGCGCACCCGCGCGTGGTCGAGAGCGCCGCCATCGGCGTCCCGCACGAGGTGAAGGGCCAGGAGGTCGTGGCCTTCTGCGTGCTCGCCAGCGGGGAGGCGGCGAGCGAGGAGCTGCGCCGAGAGCTCACCGCGCGAGTGGTCGACGCGCTCGGCAAGCCGCTCAAGCCGCGCGAGGTGCGCTTCACGACGGCCCTCCCCAAGACGCGCAACGCGAAGGTGATGCGCCGCCTCATCCGCGCGGCTTACCTGGGTGACGACCTCGGCGACACCTCCAGCCTAGAGGTCCCCGAAACGGTCGACGCGATTCGAAATTCCGCCTGACGCACCACTCTCCCGGCGAGCGACGTTCAACTGCTCGTCCCGCACCCAATCCTTTCTGTTTCATGCGAGCAGCCCTCAATCCGTTCCTACTGACCGTACTGCTCGCCCTCGGCAACTCGGTCGCCCTTGCGCAGGTCGAGATGCAGTCGATCCCCGAAGATTGGCCGCACCTGGATATGGAGCGTGACGGCTTTGCAGGGATAAGCACATATCGGGCATATGAGGAACTGCTCGACGGCAGAGTCCCCCAGCGGCGGGTAATCGTTGCTGTGATCGACAGCGGTCTCGACACCAACCACACTGGCCTCCAGGGCAGGTACTGGCTAAATGACAACGTCACCGATACTGGCTATCCCGGCGCTCGATGGGGATGGAGCTTTCTCGGAAATCCGGACGGCGAGAACGTTCACTACGACACATACGAGTACGCTCGCGAGTACGCGCGCCTGCGACCGGTATATGGTGGAGGGTCAGGTCTGTCCGACGGTCACGACGAGGAGGAGTACGCCTATTTCCGCATGATGCGTGACAGCCTGGCCGCTAAGCGCGATGAGTTTCGGGGCTACCAGGAGATGATCTCCATGGCGCAACAGGCTTACCACGATGCGCGCAACATTCTGGCCGGCCATTTCGGTACTTCTGACTACACGATCGAGCAGGTTCGCAACCTGGAGACATACGATCCCCGCGTGGGTCAGGCTCGCGAGATCGCGCTCTACCTCGACTACCACGACCTCGACGGCGACGCGCTCAAGGAGCAGGCTGACTACGTGGCCGGCATGCTGAACTACAGCCTCAACCCGGACTTTGAGCCCCGGGGCATCGTCGGCGACGATTACGCCGATCCGACCGAGCGGTACTACGGAAGCCCGGACGTGCACGGGCCGGATCCGGGCCACGGCACCGGTGTGGCAAGCATCATCACGACCGATTGGAGCTCGGATTTCGGTGTACGGGGAATCGCCTCAGACTCGGTGTTCATCATGGCCGTTCGCGCCGTACCGCAGGGTGACGAGCGCGACAAGGATGTCGCTAACGCCATCAGATTCGCCGTTGATCACGGCGCTCACGTCATCAATATGAGCTTTGGCAAGCCGGTCTCACCTCACAAAGACGTTGTTGACGACGCCGTCCGGTATGCGATGGAGCGTGGCGTGCTGATGGTCCATGCGGCCGGAAACGACGCTCGGGATCTGACCGTCTCTCCGTCCTTTCCCTCACGCGTGCTCGACGATGGTGAGATTGCCGAACTCTGGTTTGAAGTAGGAGCCTCGACCGCACTCCCCGAAATGCTCGCGGCCAGCTTCTCGAACTACGGACCGGGCGTCGTGGATGTCTTTGCTCCCGGGGACGATGTCCTGGTGCTCATGCCCGACAATGAGACCGACATCACGGGCGGCACCAGCTTCGCCGCTCCGCACGTGTCCGGGCTTGCGGCATTGCTGATGTCACACTTCCCCTCGCTCTCGGCGACGGAGGTGCGGCAGATCATCCTCGAAACCGCCACGTCGTTCGAAGGCCAGAACGTGCTGTTGCCCGGCTCCGAGGAACGGTTCGTGGCGTTCGAGTCACTGTCGACCGTGCCCGGCGTGATCAACGTCTACAATGCCGTCCGCCGAGCGATGGAACTGACCGGCGAGCTCTAGACTACCTCGGCCAGAGTGATCGCAAACGTCAAGTCCTCCCCTGCGAGGGGATGATTGGCGTCGAGGATGACGGAGGCATCGTTGACTTCGGCCACTCGAACCGGCACAGGGCGCCCATCACCGGACTGCACCTGCAGTTGGTCACCAACCTCGGGATTGATTTCCGGCGGAAGCTGGTCGCGACCGACCTCCAAGACCATCTCCTCGCGGCGATTGCCGTAAGCATCCTCGGAAGGAATCTTGACGGTCTTCTCGTCTCCGGGGCGCATTCCGCGGACGGCCGAATCAAAGCCCGGAATCACCTGGCCGGCGCCTACCTTGAACTCTAGCGGCTCCTGGCCGGCGGATGAATCAAACTCGGAAGCGTCGGCAAGCGTGCCTCGGTAATGAACGCGGACGGTGTCGCCGTTCTGGACAGACATGGTATTCGGGTAGATGTGAGGAAGCGGCGACCCGATTGGCGCGTCGCTGCGATAAACCCTATGGGGGGCCGTAGGACATGTTCCACTTCAGCACGGGGCTTCATCACCTACGCATCGAAGGGTGGCAGACATGGGCGAACTATTCCGTGATCTGACCGAGCAAATACCCTTCCCTCCCCTCTATGTCGGGACCCGGTGCGAGGCCGAGGATTTCCGTCAGCATCGGATAGATCTCGACTACATCGACCGGGCCGATAGTGTGCCCGGCTCGAATGCCCGCCCCGCGTGCAAGGAAGATTCCATGCATGGATTCATAGGAAGGCGACCACCCGTGCGTACCGCCGGCCGAGCGCGGCATGCGGTCCTCTGAGCGAATCTGAAATCCCTCCTGCATGATGATCACGACATCCCCTATCCGAGGGTCGGAGCGGTAGTGATACTCGACGGGCACTTCCGAGCGCAGATAGGCTCGACCGTGCTGGAGCCCAGCATTAATCTGGTCTCGCACGGCGACCGCGGCCTGACTGCCGCCCTCAACGTGCAGGTTGGCCACCGGGCCACTGTCTCCCACCGTGATCCCGGTCATATCGACCAGACTCTCGAAAGCCACTGCATTCTCCGGGTCGAACGCGGCCATCCCGTGATCCGAGACGATCAACACGTATACCTGATCAGCCACGGCGAGCCGGTCGAGCCCATCCAGCAGTCTACCAAGGGCGGCATCGACGTTCACGATCGCGGCATCGACCTCAGGCGAATCAGGTCCGTGTCGATGGCCGGCGCTATCGACCTCGCTGAAATAGAGAGTGATTATGTGCGGCCGATTTGCCTCCGGAAGGTCGAGCCAGGCCAGCACCGAGTCCACGCGGACTTCGTTGGGGATGCGGCCGTCGTAGGGCTTCCAGATCGTCGGTTGTATCCCGTGGATGTCCGCTTCGGAGCCAACCCAGAAGTAAGAGGCCGCAACCATACCCTGCGTCTCGGCGGTGATCCAGATCGGCTCGCCCCGGTACCAGGTCCCATCCATGACGCTCTCCCTGTCCCCGATCGAGTAGGTCGCGCCGCGCTCCGGATCGTAGAACGAGTTGCTGACGATTCCATGGCTCTGAGCGTACATCCCCGTCACGATCGAGTAGTGATTGGGGAAGGTCTTCGTCGGAAACACAGGTATCAAGGCCTGCGCTCGCGCACCCTCGGCCATCACTCGATCGAACGCCGGCGTGTCGACCCGGCCGAAGTAGCTCGGGTGGAAGCCGTCAAAGGAGATCAGGATGACGTACGGGCTTTCGAGATGCTCGGCGGCGTTGACGCCGCCCGTCGTCCGCGTATCCGGACGATCGTCGACTGTGGTGATGTTATTCCCGCCGCATGCAGCGAACAGCAGGACGACGACTAGAGCTCCAAGCGAGCGAATGGTCATTCGGCGATCAGGATTGTGGGGATGAAATCTAGCAGGCATGACGCCGAAAGCGAGTTAAGGTGTCGTTGTGGGTTGAGATTCCGAAGTGTCGCCCAGGCTTGCGCGCGTGTTCGAGAAGAGTGTGGCGGCCGCGTCGCGTCGGCCCAACGCCTGATTGGCGAGCAGTTGCCCGAATCGCGCTCCGTAGGCCAGCCCGTGCCCAGTGAACCCGCAGGCGTAGAGCACGCGGTCATTGCCAGACATGCGGCCGACTATCGGAAGTCCATCCGGTGAGAAGCCCATCGTGCCGGACCACCTGCGCTGAATCGGCGGTCGACCAGCGCGTGGGAAGTGTGTATGCAGGAAGGACTCCAGGTCACGCTGAAGCGCGTGGGTAGTTAGATCCTCGTAGCCCCGCTCTTCGTCGATGTAGAAATGCCTGGCTCCGCCGATGAGCATCCTGCCGTCCACGCGTTGACGAACGTAGAAGAACCCGTCATGCGTGTAAACGGGAGGTTCGAGAAATCGGTCGACGGGCGCTGTGGCCAGCATCTGGGCGCGGACCGGTCGCACGAGTGACTCGGTTCCCGGCAGAAGCCGCGGCAGGTACGCGTTCAAACAGAGGATCGCCTTGCCGCATATCACTTCGAAGTCCTGGCCTGAAAGCACCACTTCATCGCCCGAAGCGGATATCCCGGTGACCGGCGATTGCTCGATCACGGTCGCCTGAGAGAGCTGCGCGAGTCGCCTTACCAGCGCGACAGGATCGACCACACCGCCAGCCGCAACGAACAGTCCTCCGAAAAAGCCCTCGGTGCCCAGGCGATCGTTCGCCTTCCTCGCCTCCATCACTTTGCACGGCGTGCCAAACGAGCGAACGATGTCGCCCGAACGGTTCAATCGTTCCGCTTCTTCTTCAGAGCCGGCGACCAGTTCGAAGCCCGTGAGGCGGACACCTGCCGCATCACCCGCGATGCGCTGGACCATGTCCACATTCTCCATGTTGAAGCGCCAGATCAGTCGCGTCACCTCCTCGCCATACGAGTCCACCGAGGTAGCGGGGTCCTTACCGGCCCCGGGCATCAAGAATCCAGCGTTGCGCCCCGAGGCACCAGACGCCAGTCGTTCCGCTTCGAGGATAAGTACGGTGGCCTCCGGCTCCAGGCGCGACAGAGCGTAGGCCGTCGCTGCCCCGATGATTCCCCCACCGACTACGGCGAAGTCGATTTGCGCGGGCGGGAACGGCCGTTGCCATGGGGAGGCGGTCGCCACGCTCGTCAGCGGTTGGGGTCCACGACGATCCGGCCACGCACGTCGCCGCGGGTAATCTCGTCGGCGCGCGTGGCTATGCCTTCCAGACCGACGGTCTCCCGGTGCAATGCCGCGTAGTCATTCTCTCCGAGCAGGTCGCTCAGCCGCTGCCACGCACGTTCGCGGCGATCGGGCGGACAAGTTTTCGAGTCGACACCGAGATGCGAGGCGCCTCGCAGGATGAAAGGAAAGACGGTGGTATTGAGCTCGTGACTCTGCGCGAGTCCGATA
>JBJHBB010000167.1:0-4018 GCA_050485265.1 Rhodothermales bacterium
CTCTTATTGGCCATCAGCGAGGGCCGTGGCGAGGAGGCCGCGGAGACCGCGCTCAAGATGAGTGAGCCGCTAGAACACTTCGACGAGGCCGAGTTCCGCAGGCGGATCGTGGACCTGGTCCGCCAATACCAGGACGCAACGCTAGAACAGATTCAGGTCGGGCGGATCGTTATGCAGCTGACGGCGCTATCGATAGACTGTGGCGTCCGCGCACCGGCCGAGCTTACGATGCTCGGAAAGGCGCTTCTGAACCTGGACGAGATTGCCCGGACGCTCGACCCCGAGTTCGACCCGAATGAATCCGTGCGGCGTAACGCCGCGGAGCTGCTCAACCGGAGGATGATAAAGAGCCTCTCCCCGGGGAACGTGATGAGCGGGGTGATGGAGATGAAGGAGTTTCTCGATCAGCTCCCCGGCCGCGCCAACAAGATCCTCGACAAGCTGGCTAACGACAACCTTGAGCTCAAGGTGAACGCCCTCGACGAGCAAAGTCTCACCGAGGGCTTCCAGAAGATCGCCAATCGCATCGCCACGGGCCTCGTCCTGGCGGCGCTGATCGTTGGCGCTGCGATGCTGATGCAAGTCGAGACGGACTTCACGCTGTTCGGCTACCCCGGCTTCGCCATGATCAGCTTCCTCGTCGCCGCGGCCGGCGGTATCGCCCTCATCGTCGAAATCCTGCTCCACGACCGCAGCCGCTGACCGCCGCGATCGGCATTGTACCCGGGGTGGGATTCGAACCCACACGTCCTTGCGGACAGCAGATTTTGAGTCTGCAGCGTCTACCGTTCCGCCACCCGGGCAAGCACAACAAAGATAGCCTGCGGCGCTCAGGAGAGTCGGGGATCAGCAGTGAACAATCTTCCCCGCGAACCGGGGCCCAGGCGCTGTCGTAGCAGAGTGGCCGCTTCCGAGGCGGCCCCCTTTACCCAAGCCCCTCTCTCGTCATGGTAGACATCCCCGTGCGTCAGCGACGCGGTACCCCATTGTGGGTATGGCTCATACTCGGTCTGATCGTGCTGATCATCGTACTGGCTGTGATCGACTACTTCGTCACCAACATCGTGCTGAATCGGCCTCCGGCTGGACCGGACGGCGGGCAAACCTCGCCCTTCAGCATGATCGTCACCGGCAGCGAACTGCTCGCGGCCGGAATCGGCCTGACTCTAACCTCGAAAGGATAATCGCCATGTCACTCGTACGCATTTCCGATTCGCGCGACTGGGAGCTCGTCGACTCCGACCAGGACCTCCGCGGTCGCTCCCTGTGGGATTCTCATGGCCATGAACTGGGCACCATCGATGACATGGTGATCGACACGCGCTCGGAACGGGTGGCGGCGGTCGTGCTCAAGAACGGCGACCAGTTTCCCGCTTCCGACCTCTCGGTAGGAGACGACGCGGTTTACGTCCTCAACTACGACGCAGGCCGGGAGATGGAGGCTGGCCGGCGCCGATACGAGGGGGACACGTTGCGCAGACGAGCCGCCGCCGAGGAGAACATCCCCCCCGCTCGCGATCATCGTGACGACCGCGACCGTCGCACGGCGGAGGCCAGCGATCGTCGCTCCTATGCCGACTTCACCGACGACTTCCGCCGTCATTACGACTCTGAGTACGGCGATCGCGGCCGCGACTATGCAGACTGGGAGCCGGCCTACCGCTATGGCTACGACATGGCCTTTGAGCCCGAGTTCGCCGGGCGCGACTTTGGCTCGGCCGAGGAGGACCTGCGGCGAGGTTACTACCAGCGCATGGGCTACCCGATGTCCGATCGCCACGTCTGGGACGACGTCAGCGGCGCGGTGCGCAGGGCCTACGAGGGGGCGAGGGAGTAGGGGAGGCGGCGTTGCCCCCTCTGACCACGGCTTGCCTAGGGTTGCCGCGTAGGCGGGGGCCGCTCCCGCGCAGTCAGGCCGTGTCGTAGCCCTACCACCGTCCAGGCGAGCATGATCGCCTCCTCACGCGCCGCAGTCCAGCGGCCCCTGATGGCACCGCGCAGCATGCGGGTGGTGCGCCAGCCGAGCCATTGCCCGAGCAGTCGGGGTGCGGCCCAGTCACCGTCGCGTGCCCAGAAGGCAAAGCAAGCGCCGGTTCCGTAGCCGTACATCGGACGGCGCTCCAGCCGTTCCTGAGCCGGCTTCTGCTCGTGGTACACCACGATCGACGGCTCGTATCGCGCCCGCACTCCGGCACGGAGGAGGCGGTAGAACAGGTCCATATCGACACCTCCTCGAGCTGGCGAACCCGGTCCCAATCGTTCGTCGCAACCTCCAATGCCGAGGTATGCCTCACGCCGCACAGCGAAATTGTTGCCGCTGCCGACGTGCCAGGGCGCGACCTTCCCCTCGAAATTTCGCCGGACCTCGCTGGTCCGAGACGATACAGGCGTAAGGCCCGGAGTGGGCGGCCCCAGGGGTAAAACGCGACCAGCCACCAGCCCCAATCGTTCGTCTTCAGCGAAAGTCTGGCAGACGCGCTCTAGCCAGTCCTCCCCAGGAACGCAGTCATCGTCGATCACCGCCACCAACTCGTTCCGAGCGGTCGAGATCGCGATGTTTTGCGAGGCGCCGAGGCCACGGCCACGGTGATGAACGTAGACCATCTTCGTGGCGCCTGAGCTGACGCCCTCGACCACTGCCCTGCTTTCTGAGCGGTCGCTCTGATCGACGATCACCACCTCCGCCGGAGGGCGGCGAGCCGAGAGGATGCCTTCGAGGCATCGTGCCAGCGCGTCGGCTCGGTCTAGCGTCGAGATGGCGACGGAGATGGGCAGCGTCTCAGTCAATTTGTCCCGCGGTTGGGGGAGAGGGCGGGGTGAAGGTCCCGCTCGCGCCGGTGCAACACATTGAGAACGTTAAGAAAAGGTCGGTCGGGATCGCGTGGTTCGCGAGATGCCTCGTTGCACGCGTGGTGAAGCCAGCATGCGTGCAGGGCGAGTGTGAGGGCCCACGGCTCCAATTCGAGAGTGCTAGCCGTCTGTTCAACGACCGCGGCAGTGGCAGCACTGTACCGGCCATCGCGGGTAAAGGCTTGGGTGAAGGCGGCCGATCGTTCCAGCCGGTGCGCCGTCATGGCCAGATCCGTAGCCGCATAGAAGAAGTCGGTGAGGGGCAGTTGTTCGAGCGCGGCCTCTTCCCAGTCGAGGACCCCGATCCGCTCACCGTCTATCAGGATGTTGGCACCAGTAAGATCGCGATGGGCGCTAACCAGAGGCAGTGTCCTGCCGATTGCGCGGCGCCCGAGGGCTAGCATCGATTCGGCATGTTCCGCCTCGATCGCACCGAGCTCTCGCAGGCGTGAGACTGGGTGCTCGAACCAGCTCTGAACATGCTTCTCGGCGATCGGCCGGGCGGTAGCAGTCATGGCGTGCCAGTTCAGAAGCCACGCCCCAATACGGCCTATGAGTTTCTCACCTCGCGAAGGATGTCGCTCGAGAATATGCGCTACAGACGGTCCTTTCAACCGGTTCTCGACCAAAACCGTTGCCGATTGAAGCTCATGAAGACCCTGGGTTACCGGCACCGCTGCACCGGCTAACCTCGCAGAGTCACCCATCGCCTCGATGTTATGGGCCTCTCGTCGGAGCGCCCTGGCGCGATCGCCGTCATGGGCGACTTTTGCGATCACGACGGACGATTCGGGATCTGAGGGAAGACCCACCACCACGGTCGAACCGAAGGTGCCACGCCAGCTCGGGCAGAGCATGGCCGTGAAGCCTTCCGGCAGCGTAGGGGCGAGTGACCGCAGCCAATCGCCCGCGCGATAAGCTTTCCGACCTGCGAGGTAGGCCACCCGCGGAGCCAATAGCTCCAATGCGACTCGACCCGTTCCGGTCTTCACTGCTCCCAGCAACGCAAGTCGACCCCAGGCCGTGCGAGCAACGGATCGCCTCAGCTCCACCAACGTCCGACTTTCAATCGGCGCAATTAGAGAAGGGATCGAGTCAGGGCCACTGTGGAGATAGGAGCGTAAGGCGCCGGTCTGACTTAGCCAACGTCTTGCGCACAACCGAGATC
>JBJHBB010000167.1:4028-5597 GCA_050485265.1 Rhodothermales bacterium
CCCGAGATCGGCGATCCGTCAGCACGTACGCTAGTGCACCGTTTGCGAGTGCCTCGTCTAGGATTGAGCGATTCTGCGTATTCAGAATCACTCCCCGGGGAAGACGGATGATCACCATGTCGCGGTGATCCATTTCAGCAAGAGTCCTCTTCGAGCGATCCACCTGGGAAGCGGAGTCAATCAGCAGCACTCGACGAGGACTTCCCGAAGGATGCAGAAGGGATACCGCTCGAACTAGACAGTCGACCCCTGCGCTACCGTAGTCGACCTTGGGCTCTGCCGCGTGTGCCATTCTTCGGGAGATGCTGGAGGCGTCAGCTTCAATAGGGACAGAGCAATGCTTAGAGTCTATTTTCGGAACAGCGGATTAACGCTGTTTAGCAGAGGAGCACTGCACGTAGCTATGGCCGCAAATGTGTTGTCAATAGGCTGAATACCCCAGGCATCAGGTCGACGATTGGGCGTCAAAAACTTTATACACTCTCGATATCGGCGCTAGCGCAATAGTGGATCCCCGGTGGAAAGTACGTTTCTGATTCAGGTAGTGCTGCCGGCGGCAATGGCCTTGCTCCTTCTCCTTTGCGGAGCAATGGTTGCAATTCGATGGAGGGTGGCGCCGGGTCCGATGGCACGGGTGTGGCCAATGTTCGAGCGCCGACCTTTGCTCACGGCCATACTAATCCTAACCCTGGTCTTCCTCGCTGCGAACCAGCTACTCGTTCGTGGCCAAGCAGCCGGTATCTGGGATGCCAACGGCCAGTTTTTCCCCTACTTCGTGCTGGTTGCCGATCACATCAGGGCTCTGCGTCTTGTGCTCTGGGATCCATGGACGCACGGTGGCATCCCCCTTCTCGGCGATCCGCAGGTCGGAGCCTTCTCACCGATTACCACGAGCCTGGGTTTGATCTTCGGTGGCTCGGCTTCTGGCTTCCGCGCGTATTGGCTCCTGAGTTGGTGGCTTGGCGGCCTAGGCATGTTACTGCTTGCCCGTCACCTTCGAGCGCCACTGTGGGGCGCAGTGGCCGTGGGATTGGGCTTTGCCTTCTGCGGAGTGTACCTGTCGAATGCGCAGCATACGCCCTGGCTTGTCGCATATTCGTTCCTGCCACTGGTAGTGTGGCGGCTCGACGTGGCGCTACTCTCCCGCTCTATTCGGCCGGCGGTCGAGGCAGGCGCATTGTGGGGTCTTTCGGCGCTGTCAGGATATCCAGGTATCGTCCTCATCACTGGATGCTTCTGCGCTCTGTGGGCGGTGGGGCGTGTCCTCTTTCCTCCGGATTCGGGCCCCGCTCATCACGGTGGGCAGGCGATCTCCCGAGTACCAGGAGGCGTACCGGGCCATGCTTTCGTCGCCCTCCTTTGTTTGGCTGGCGTGGGCATAGTCGTCCTGGCACCCACCTACGTCTCATTCTTATTCGAGGGGCTGGGCACTCAGCCGCGTGTGGGTGCGCTGGACAGGGACTTAGCTTTGTCGAATCAGCTCGACCCGGGTGCCATCACGTCCTTCTCCAGTCCGTATTTGAGCGTCATCAAAGATTCGCAACGCGAACTGTGGCCTAGTAGCGATGT
>JBJHBB010000168.1:0-5585 GCA_050485265.1 Rhodothermales bacterium
CTTCTTGTCGGTCCCCCGAGCAGCCCTATGGGCGTCTTTCAGTACCGCGAGACCATCCACCATCTCCGTGTCCAACTCGCTCTGATCGACTCCGCCCTCGACGCGCCGCTTGAACTGGTCCTGCCAGGTCGCGAAGAGATCGACCCACGCCGCCACCTGATACTCATACTTCCCGAGCTTCTCGACCTCGAACGAAGCGACGTACTCATCATTGTAGCGCAGCTTCATCGGCAGCGTCGTTATGGAGTCGTCGTCCTCGTGCCTGTATCGAAGCTCCACGGCTAAGCGGTCGTGGCCGTCGATCACCACACCGGCCTCTACCTCGACTTCCTCACCGATCGAGCGTTGGATCGGCCAGCGGCCACCGTCCACGGAGGGCTTGACGGATACTATGACGGCACGGCTCCACGATTCGGGGGGGGCGCTGCCTTTCTCGACGTCGGGGCGGTCGGTGCCGGAGTGATGTGGCATGGGTGAGAGGTGAATCCAGAATTGAGGGGAGGGGTCTTCATTCAATCGACTCGCGGCAGTGTGGTTCGCAGGAATAGTCACCATTTATCCGGGGGGGCTGCAACATGGCATTAGTTTCGCCACCCCACGAGGAGGGCTTTGTCGCCCGCTTCCCGCAACTGTCCGATCTAGAATGCCACTGCTCCCCGGTACGCCTTTCCCACTTGGTGCGACATGGGACGGTCTCGGCGTCAACTTCGCCGTGTATAGCCCCCACGCGGAGCGCGTCGAGCTGGTCCTGTTCGACAGTCCAGATGATGAGGCACCGTCGGACACGATACACCTCACCGAGCGTACCGGGCCGGTGTGGCACGGCTACCATCGCCTTCTGCGGCCCGGCCAACTTTACGGCTATCGTGTGCACGGCCCGTATGATCCGGAGCAGGGTCTGCGATTCAACGCCAACAAGGTCCTCCTGGACCCGTACGCGAAGGCCATTGGCCGCCCGCTCAAGTGGGACGACTCGCTGTTCGGGTACCAGATCGGTCACGAGGACGAGGACCTGAGTTTCAGTGATGCGGACAGCGCACCGTTCGCCCCGCTTGGCGCGGTCATCGAAAGCCGATTCGAGTGGGGCAACGATCGCCATCCCAACATCCCCTGGGAAGAGACGGTCATCTACGAGACTCATGTTCGAGGGCTGAGCATTCAGCATCCCGAAGTGCCGGAGGATGTTCGCGGTACGTACCTCGGCCTCGCGGCGGAGCCGATCATTGAGTATTTGCAGAGGCTAGGCGTGACGACCGTACAGCTGCTGCCCGTCCATGCGAAGCTGCACGATCAGCGGCTCGTCGAGCACGGGCTGTCCAATTATTGGGGATACAACACGCTGGGCTACTTCGCGCCGGAGCCGGAGTACTCCACCAATGGCCCCATCACCGCCGTCCGCGACTTCAAGATCATGGTGCGCGCGCTGCACGCCGCCGGGCTCGAGGTCATTATCGACGTGGTCTATAACCACACGTGTGAGGGCAATCGGCTCGGCCCGACGCTGTCCTTCCGGGGCCTCGACAACATGGCCTACTACAAGGAGCACCCGGATACCCCACGCTTCTTGATGGACTACACGGGCACCGGAAACACGCTCGATACCGGCAACCCGTATGTCCTCCAGTTGATCATGGACAGCCTCCGGTACTGGGTGACCGAGATGCACGTGGACGGCTTCCGCTTCGACCTGGCCTCGGCACTCGCCCGCGAGCTATTCGATGTGGATATGCTGGCGTCATTCTTCCAGGTGATCCAGCAGGACCCGGTCCTGAGTCAGGTGAAGTTGATCGCCGAGCCGTGGGACGTGGGCCCCGGAGGTTATCAGGTTGGCTCCTTTCCGTGGCAGTGGGCCGAGTGGAATGGACGGTACCGCGACACGGTCCGACGCTTCTGGCGCGGAGATCAGGGATTGAAGGGCGAGTTCGCCACTCGTATCACGGGTTCGAGCGACTTGTACGCCCTTTCCGGAAGGCGCCCGTTCGCGTCGGTCAACTTCGTGACCGCGCACGACGGCTTCACCATGGAGGACCTAGTCTCCTACGAGCGCAAGCACAACGAGGCCAACCAGGAGGGCAATCGCGACGGCCACGAACCCAACTACTCGACCAATTGCGGCGTCGAAGGTCCCAGCGACGACCACAACGTGCTCGCCTGCCGCGAGCGACTCAAGCGCGCCATGATGAGCACGCTGCTCCTCTCACAGGGCGTGCCCATGATCCTCGGAGGAGACGAGATTTCGCGGACCCAGCAGGGTAACAACAACGCCTATTGCCAGGACAACGAGATCAACTGGTTCGACTGGACCCTTGATAAGCGGGAGCGCAAGTTCTTGCGGTTTGTCCGCCAGGCCATCAAGTTCAGAAAAGCTCATCCCACCTTTCGGCGCAGGCAGTTTCTGACGGGAGAGCCGGACGAGAACGGCGTGCGCGACGGGCTGTGGTGGCATCCCGACGGCCGTGAAATGGAGCAGCGAGACTGGGATCAAGCCGGCCTCTTGCACTTCGGCCTGCTGCTGAGGGGGGACCGCATTCAGGGCCGCGACCGCCGGGGTCGACCGTACGTAGACGACACGATGTTTGTCGCCTTCAACAAGGGTAACAAAGAGCTAAGAATGCCGCTGCCGACCGCTCAGGCGGGCGACCCACTTCGGTGGATTCCGGAGGCACCGTTCGACGACTGCCCGCAGGACGAGATTGACCCTGGCGAGGATGTGATCCTTCCTGGTCACACCCTGGTCGTGCTACGCGCGGTTCTCGAAGACGAGGACGAGGACTAGCCGGCGGCACTCGGCGTTCTCCGGCGGATCGTTTACGTATCGGCGACGAGCAGAGCCCACGGCAGAGGCAAGTTCGCGGGATCTATGGCCGCAGAACCACCTAGCCTGGATCCGGTCAACCACTCGACCATAGGGCGGCGAGACAGAGCCGCTGGAAGCTCGATGCCCGAATCGGACTGGTCTCTTAGGCCTGTTGCTCGCGGCACGAACACGGCAATTGCGTCATCCTCGCCTCGACGTGCAAATGCCAACCACGTTTGATCGCTCGATGAAACGCTTGTAAGCGGCTGGTAATCCCCCGAGAATAGCGCAGGGCGGTCGCGGCGAAGCTTCAGCAGGCGCGCCATGACGTAGAACTTGGCCTGCGGCTCGTGCGCGCGCAGTATAGCCTCGACCGTGGCCGGCTCCGGATTCTCTATGAGGGGACGGAGGTCGCCGAGTAGCGAAGCTCGCTGCTTAAAGTCGACCTCCCGGCGATTGTCCGGGTCGACGAGCGACAGGTCGAGGAGCTCCGTCCCCTGGTAGAAATCAGGGACGCCGGGCGTGGTCAACTTGATGATGAGCTGAGAGATGGCGTGGTCGAAGCCCCTGCTTGCCAACTCGCCCGCGATCGGTGAAAGGGCGGTCGCCATACGATCATCGCAGCAGAAACCGCGGACGAAGGTCTCGAGGTCGGCCTCGAACTGTTCGTCGGGATTGATCCAGCTCGTGTGCTCCTTGGCCTCGCGCGCCGCCTTGACCGCATACTCCACCAGCCTATCGGGGAGCGCATCACGATCTACATCGCTCCACTGTGATGCAAGGATCTGGAATAGGAGGTACTCCAGGTTGCGATCCGGTCCAAAGTGACCTCGGTGGTCTGTTGCAATCGTCTCTAGCGATGCGATGGTCTCATCCCATAGCGCGGTGACCTCTGCAATCGCTATCAGTCGTGCTCTTGTGTCTTCGCCGCGTTTGTGATCATGGGTCGCGGTGGCTACGAAGTTCAGGGGATAGCGATGCGCTCGGAAGCGTGCGTGCGCGTGGAACGCCTGTGGCTCTACCGCGAAATGGTTCGGCTCTCCACCAACCTCGTTCAGCGCGCAGAGGCGGTGGTACCGATAGAAGGCCGTGTCCTCGACGCCTTTGGCTGCCACAGGAGCGGTGTACTGCTGGAATCGCTTGACCCACGCTTCCTGCGCTGTGCGTAGGTCCTCGCGGACTTCACCGGTGATGATGCGTTCGATGAAGTCGTACACGCTGGGGTCCACGGCCGGCGTGCGGCGGCGCGCCACCTCCACGGCCGTCCGGACGATCTCTCGGGCCTGCTCGGGGTCGTGGGGCACGTACGTTCGGTAGCGCTCGAAGGCGGCAACGACCTCTCGGAGTGCCTCACGGAGCGCCTGCAGGGTGAAATCGCGGGTGTGATAGTCGGCCTCCGAAATCCGGTTCAGGTCGTTCGCCAGGCGAGACAACTCGCTCGACAGCGATGTTCTCATCACCATCCGCTTGGCGCGATGGACGAGGTCGTCGTAGTTAGTTGACCGGTCGATGTAGCGTCGATACGTGCGGTCGAGGGCCTCCTCGCCCGACGGGTCGATCAGCACGCGCATCACGTCGTTCATGAAGGCGTAGCCGATGGTGCCGTCGACCGGCCAGTCTTCCGGTAGCACCTCGCCGTGCGCCAGGATCTTCTCCACCCAGATGTGTCGCGCGCCCAGCGCGCGAAGGTTCTCGAGGTAGCCGTGCGGATCCGTCATCCCATCGATGTGGTCGATGCGGACGCCCGCCACGGCGGGGTGTGGGAGGAGCTCGCCAAGAAGCCGGTGAGCGTCCCAGAACACCTGCTCGTCCTCCATTCGCAGTCCGACGAGCTCGTTGATGTCGAAGAACCGCCTGTAGTTGATCTCGTGGCCGGCCGTCTTCCAGTAGGCCAGCCTCCACCACTGCCGCTGCATGAGCGTGTGCAGGTCCGCCGCGCTCGGCTGTGGCCAGGCGGAGGGGCCGACCTTGTCCTCGACGGCAACCAGCCGTGAGCGCAAGGCCTCGGATTTCTCGACCTCACCGTGCCCCAGCCCTTCGTAGGCTTCGTGCAAGGACTTGAGGTCCCAGTACCCGTCGGTGCGCTCGAAGACAGGCAGTGCGGCCTCGATGATCGCTTGGTAGGTGGTCGGGCAGAGCGCGAACCGGTTCTCGAAGTACTCAAGGTAGAAGCTGCCTTCCTCATAGCCAATCGAGAACTCCCCGCCATCGAGCGCCTCGCCGTAGGGCCTCCCGAGGAAGGGCAACAGAACCTTGTCGTGCAGCTCCTTCTTGAGAGGGCGCCAGTCGATGTCGAAATACCGGGCGTACGGGGAGTGCGGGCCAAAGGCGAGTACGTGCTGCCAGTACGCATTGCGAGGACCAACCCCGGCGTGGTTGGGGACCCAGTCCAGAATGACCATCATTCCACGCTCTTCGACGGCGTCCAACAGCCGATCGAGTCCGGCACGACCTCCGAATTCCTCGCGGACCGCGTTGTGGTCGATAACGTCGTAGCCGTGCGTGCTGCCCGCGCGCGCCTCGGTAATCGGCGACAGGTAGACGTGGCTAACACCCAGATCGTGCAGATAGGGAAGAACCGCCTCTGCCTCAGCGAAGCCGAATCCGGGGTGCAGTTGTAATCGGTACGTAGCGGTCACTTGAACGAGGATTGCACTAAGCCTCGGGCGTGCCAGCGGTCAGCCACACCGCTCCGGCACGCCTGAAGTAAACGGACGTCTCGTCGACAATGGGAGGCAGCGGATCGGGCGCGTACGGGTCCTCCTCGGTGTGAAGCACAATGTGGGCG
>JBJHBB010000169.1:0-5581 GCA_050485265.1 Rhodothermales bacterium
ATGCTGATCGTGCGGAGTCCGGAGCTGCGGGCGAGCTGAGCGACTACCCGGCCCACCTGCGACGAGCCAGCCGTTTGCAGAAGCCACTGTCCCTCTGATAGATCCAATTCTTCAAGTAGGAGGAGGCCTGTTAGCGGGTTAACAAACAACTGAGCAGCCTGCTCATCCGTGAGCTCTTCAGGGACGGGGAAGCAGTTCTCGGCCGCGAGCACAACGAACTCCTGCCAGGTACCCTCGACGCCCATTGGGACGACCCGCTGCCCGGCGACGATGTTCTCGACACCTTCCCCGATCTCCTCGACGCGACCCGCGCCTTCGTGGCCACCCACGCCCGGCAGCGTTGGGGACTTCCCGTAACTCCCGAGGATCGTGTGCAGGTCGGCCGGATTTATGGGCCGGTAGGTCATGCGAACACAGACCTGGCCTGGCCCCGGCTCTGGCTTGGGGACATCCTCGATAGCGAGGACTTCGCGGGGTTTGCCGGACTGGTGATATCGAAGAGCACGCATGAGTTCGGGGATTGGGGATGGGCAGGTTCAGGGGCGAATGGTCAATCCACGCCCAGGACCTTGTGTGTCTGCACCGAGACGCGCCAAATGGGATTGAGGTGCACCAGTTCCACGGCGGTTCGAATCGCCTCCGCGAGTCGGGGGCCGTCCTCGGGCTGAAGCCACAGGTAGCGCCGATCACGCCCGGCGAGAGGATGCCGACGAACGCGTTCTACGAGTTGAGGGAATTGCTCGGGCTGATAGTCGGGCACGACGAGTTTCAGTTCATCGCAGTAATCGATCGGCAGGCTTGCCTCGGGGAGTTTGGGCGAGCATACGATCCAGTCGGGCGGGAGGAGGGTGCCGTCGGCACGCGTGAACGCGTCGGCGAGGCGGACCGTGCCGTTGGTCTCACACGCGACCTCGAATCCCGCGGAGTGTAGCGCAGCGATCAGGTCAGCGTCGGCCTGCAGGAGTGGCTCGCCGCCGGTCAGCACCACGAAGTCGGTCTGGTCTCCGCCGGTCCGCCGGACCTCTTCCGCAAGGTCCCAGGCGCTGAGTCGCGCGGCCCCCTCGCTGGTGAAGTCTGTATCGCACCAGAGCGGGCAGCGCGCGCCATGTCGTTCGGCGTCGCGCTGCCGGTCAGACTCGTAGCCTGACCACAGATTGCACGCGGCCAGGCGAACGAATACGGCGGCACGACCCGCCCAGGCACCCTCCCCCTGAACGGTGCGCCAGACGGCCTTCACCGCGTAGCGCCGCTGGCCACGAGGCGAGTCGGTGACGCTCTCCCCGGCAGGCCTCTCGAGTGTGAGATCTCGTGTCACCTTAGACCCATCCCTTCTGTTTTGCCTCCTCATAACCCATAGCGCGCAGCAACGAGGCCGGGTTGTCGAGCTTTCCGTAACCCCACTCGTGGCGCTGGCTACGGTCGCCGTGGTAATCGGTGTGACTGAGCTCTCGAACGACCTCCAGCACATCGAGGCCTCGTACCGTGCCGAGATCGGCGGCTAGCTTCCAGGTCTCGGCCTTCGTGAGGTCCATCAGGGGTGTGTGGATGCGGACGTCAGCACCGAGCGCGAGCGCGAGCGCTCTCTCCTGTGCTCGGACGAACTCGATTCGGCAATCGGGGTAACCGGAATAGTCGGTCTGGCACATCCCTCCGATGAGGTCGCTAATGCCCAGGGTAAATCCAAGTGATGCGGCAACGGTCAAAAACAGCGCGTTTCTGCCGGGCACGAACGAAGCAGGAAGATCGGGTGCCCGTTCGTGAGCCTCGTTGACGTTGCGATCGGCATCCAGCAGTGCGCTATCGCCGAGTGTGCCACGCAGGTCGACCAAATGCAATCGCACCTCCGCGCAATCGGCTATCTCTATGGCCTGCTGCAGTTCAACCGAGTGTCGCTGCCCGTAGTCGAAGGCAACGGCCTCCACGGTGGCGAAGAGCCGCGCTGCCCAAAGCAGGCAGGTCGTCGAGTCCTGGCCTCCCGAGAACAGTACGAGCGCTGGCCGGGCGATCGGCAGGTGGTCGAGATGTGGATGCGTGAATGACTCCATGAGAGGCAGTGGCAGCGCAGTCACATGTAAGTTCGCGTGGCCCGCAACAGGTTTCTCGCGTCTTCAAAAGTTCGTGCTACAGAACCCTCGCCTTCGGGCACCGTTGCCAGAGCGCCAGCCACCCTATTCCCGATGAATAACGTAAACGAAGACGGCCCCGGCTCGCTCGAGGCAGCCCTCGAGGAGGCAGGACGCCACACGCGAGAGGCACTTGAGCACATGGAACGTTTCGGCATCCGTCCCGAGGGGCAGGTTCGGCCGTTCTTCCCTCCGAAGGTGCGCCAGCAGGAGATCCACCGCCTCCCATACGAGCACGCTGCCCGGCAGGTGGTCGTCTACGAGACCGAGGCAGGTGAGTTCAGTGCGGTTTGCCCGTTTTCCGGGCTGCCTGACTTTGGGACGGTGCGCATCGAGTACGTGCCGACCGACTGGATTCTTGAACTGAAGAGCCTCAAGTACTACCTCATTTCGTGGCGTCAGATCGGTGCTGCCCAGGAGGACATCACCGCTATCATGTATGAGGACCTCCGGACACACCTGGACGATGCCGAGTATCTCCTCGTCGAGACTTGCTATAACGTCCGCGGAGGCATAGTCACGACTTGCACGGTCGACAGCCGAGAGCAGCGATGAGCCATGCAACGAGAATTGCTGAGCGGCCGACCTGGCAACAGGCGTTGATAGCCGGCGCCATCGTGGCCCTGTGCCTCTTCCTCGGTTTCCTGAGCGGACAGATCGGCGACAGCGATTCGGAGTGGTACCGCGCCCTCGACACGCCGCCGTTCCAGCCTCCGGGCTGGCTTTTCGGGCCGGTCTGGAGCCTCCTCTACGCTCTGATGGGCGTATCGACCTTTCTGATTCTGCGCCTCGGGCTCGATACTCCTGGTGTAGTCACCGCGCTGACGTTATTCGTAGCTCAGTTCCTTCTGAACCTGGTGTGGTCGCCTGTCTTCTTCGCGCTGGAGTCGATTTCTGGAGCGCTGGTGATCATACTTCTCCTGGTGATCGTGTTGTCGGTCACTATATGGAAGTTCTTCAGCCTGTCCCGCGTGGCCGGCTGGCTGCTGATTCCCTACCTGATGTGGGTGACGTTTGCCACCGTGCTCACGTTTTCGATCTGGACGTTGAACTGACGTGGCCGAGCCCTCACCGTCCAGATCATACGTTCAGAAGGTCGTAGCGGCCGTCGGCATCGTCATCACGGCTTTTCTGCTGCTCGCGGCGGTGTGGTATGCGCTGTCGTTCTTGATGCTGATGTTCGCGGGGATGTTGGTGGGGGTTCTCCTCAGCGGCAGCGCTGATCTGATGCGTCGCGTGGTGCCTATCCCCTACAAAATCGGAGTGGGCATCGCGTTCGTCTTCTTGTTTGGCCTGGTGAGCATCTTCTTCTGGTACGCTGGTCCCGCAGTGGTCTCGCAGGCCGGCGATCTGGGTGAGGCCATCGTGTCCGCCCTCGCCGCGCTCGAGGAGTGGGTCGAAGGCTTCGACTGGGGGGAGTCGGTGCTGGACGAGGTGCCCTCGGTGCAGACGCTGTGGGAGCGGATCGGTGCGGCTGGAGTCCTGGGCCACGTCACCGGCATCGCGTCGACCGTGGTCGGCGTGTTGTTCGACATATTCATCGTGTGCTTCGTAGGGATCTATCTGGCCCTGAAGCCCGGCGTATACGTCGACAACATCGTACGGCTTTTCCCCAAGGACCGTCGCGCCGGCGTCAAGGAAGCGTTCGTGCGCAGCGGCCGAGCCCTCAAGTTGTGGCTCATCGGTCAGTTCGTGAGCATGGCTTTTGTGGCCGTCTTTGTGATGATCGGCCTTTCGCTCCTGGGTGTGCCCATGGCCCTCGTGCTTGGGGTGCTGTCGTTCGTCCTCGGATTCATCCCGTATCTCGGACCAATCCTGGCGGCCATCCCAGCGCTCCTGGTAGCGTTTCTTGTCGGGCCGGAGATGGTCCTGTACGTGGCCATTCTTTATTTCATCCTCGAGAATGTCCAGAGCTACGTGGTCATTCCCCTGATCCAGGAGGCCGTCGTATCGTTGCCGCCGGTGTTGCTCATTGCCGTTCAGCTGCTTTTCGCGGGCTTCGGGGGGATTCTCGGAATTGCACTGGCCGCGCCGATCGCGGTAGTAGCCGTCGTCTTCATCCAAGTCCTCTACGTGCGCGAGGCTCTCTGCGACGACGTAACGGTTATCGGGTCTCGGGACGACGGGGGTTAGCTACGGTCTTCCCGAAGCCGCATCAATCCCTCTTGCGCCACGGAGGCCACCAGCGAGCCGTCTCGCTGATAGATCATCCCGCGGGTGAAGCCGCGCGCTCCGCCGGCGAACGGGCTCTCCATCACGTAAAGCAGCCACTCGTCGGCGCGAAACGGGCAGTGCATCCAGAGCGCGTGGTCGAGACTCGCCACCTGCATGTTGGGGTAGATCCACGAGAGCCGGTGGGGGCGGAGTGCCGTCGGCAGCAGGCTGTGATCCGAGGCGTAGGCCAGAAGCGCCTGGTGCGTGGCGAGGTCGTCCGGTAGCGGGCCGGTCGTTTTGAACCAGTACGCGTTGCGCGGCGGCTTCTCAGCCGGACGAAACATGTCGACGGGGTCGATAGGCCTGACCAGGAATGGTCGGTCCTGTGTCACCGCATCCCGCACCTTGTCTGGAAAGCGATCGGCGATGCTTCGGATCAGCTCTAGCTCATCAGGCAGGTCCTCGGGGTCGGGGACTTCGGGCGGGTGCGTGTCCTGATGCTCATGCCCGGGCTCGGGACGATGAAACGACGCCGACATGTTGAAGATGGGGCGGCCGTGCTGAATCGCTCGTACCCGACGCGTAGTGAAGCTCCCTCCGTCTCGAATGCGGTCCACGTCGTAGATGATCGGCGCCTCGATGTCGCCTGGCAGGATGAAGTAGGCGTGGACGGAGTGCGCGATACGCTCCTCGTCGACCGTCCGCCGGGCGGCCACCAGCGCCTGCGCCAGCACCTGCCCGCCAAATACGCGCGGCGAGCCGAGATTGCGGTTCTGTCCGCGAAAAATGTTCTCCTCGATGTACTCGAGATCGAGGAGGTTGAGCATCGGGGTGAGCGAGTCGTCCATGCGAAGAATTGGGCGAGGGATTGGCTGCGTACTCGTGAGGTCGCGTGTGGACTCATCAAATTGCCGTCAACCCGACTAACAATCGATTCCCATACGTTCCTTCACGCAAGCACATCCCCGAGCCTCATGCAGATCCTGCCTTCGATCTTTTTTGCAGTAGCACTACTCTTCTTGCTTGGGTGCGCCACGTATCGGCCTGACGTCGCCCTCGAGACGACGGCCTGGAGCGTCGAGGACCTGGATGGGAGAGGCGTGTCCGACAGGGCATTCCCCACAGTGACCTTTCGAGCTGATGGCCAGGTGACCGGCTCCACCGGCTGCAACGAGTACTTCGGCACCTACCGTGTCGATGGTGACCAGTTGATCGTGGGGACGATCGGCCAGACCAAGAGAGCGTGCGAAGAGGCCCTCATGGCCCAGGAATCAAGATTTCTATCGCTCTTCGAAGGCCAGCAC
>JBJHBB010000170.1:0-5534 GCA_050485265.1 Rhodothermales bacterium
CAGCCAAGGGCGTTACTCCGATCATCAGTGGGGGATGACGGTTGACCTTAACGTGTGCAACGGTTGTAACGCGTGCGTGGTCGCCTGCCAGTCAGAGAACAACATCTCGATCGTCGGCAAGAGCGAGATCGAGCGCGGCCGCGAGATGCACTGGCTGCGCATCGACCGCTACTACATGGGCGAGGACGCGGCCGATGCCGGAATGGCCATGATGCCCATGCTTTGCCAGCAGTGCGAGTACGCGCCGTGCGAAGCGGTCTGCCCCGTAGCCGCCACGTCGCATTCGCCGGATGGGCTCAACGAGATGACCTACAACCGGTGCATCGGCACGCGCTACTGCTCGAACAACTGTCCGTACAAGGTCCGCCGCTACAATTGGTTCAACTGGTCGATCGCGATTCCGCTGGAGGCCAGAATGCAGCTAAACCCGAACGTCACCGTGCGTTCTCGCGGCGTGATGGAGAAGTGCACGTGGTGCGTCCAGCGTATTCGCGCCGCCGGTCGCTACGCCCGTATCGAGGGGCGAAAAATTGCGGACGGTGAGGTCCAGACCGCGTGCCAGCAGGCCTGCCCGTCGGACGCCATCCTGTTCGGCGACCTGGCCGATCCGGACTCGCGCGTCTCGCAGCACAAGCGGACCGCGCGTCGCTACGAGCTTCTCGCCGAGTACAACATCAAGCCGCGCCTCTCCTACATGGCGCGCATCTCGAACCCGAACCCCCGTCTTCAGGCCGCACTCGGCCAGGCGACCACCTCCGCCTCCTGATCCGCTCACACCCGCCCCGCGGCTCATGCCGTGAGGCCTGACTCCACCAACGTGGCCTCGACCACCACTCCAGAGACCCCCACGACCGGCCATCCGCATCCTGCGATGCAGGAGGAGGAGCTCGTCAAGGGCAATCTGACGTTCCACGACGTCACCGAGCTGGTCTCCTATCACACCGAGAAGAAGACGCCGCTGGGCTGGCTCATGGCCTTCTCCGCGGCTCTCGGCGGGTTGATGCTTCTGGGCATCATGCTCGCGTACCAGGTCTGGAACGGCGTCGGCGTCTGGGGAAACAACATCCCGGTCGCGTGGGCCTGGCCGATCGTCAACTTCGTCTTCTGGGTCGGCATTGGCCACGCTGGGACGCTCATTTCGGCGATCCTCTTCCTGTTCAGGCAGCGCTGGCGCACGAGTATCAACCGCGCAGCCGAGGCAATGACGTTGTTCGCCGTGGCCTGTGCACTGATCTTCCCCACGTTCCACGTAGGTCGTGTGTGGGTGATCTACTGGATGCTGCCGCTACCGAACCAGATGGCGATGTGGCCGCAGTTCAAGAGCCCGCTGCTCTGGGACGTATTCGCGGTTTCCGTGTACGGCACCGTGTCGCTGCTCTTCTGGTACGTGGGCCTGATTCCGGACCTGGCAACGCTCCGTGATCGCGCCGTAAAGGCCGGGCGCACGGTGAGGGCCAAGATCATGGGCTTCTTCTCGCTGGGCTGGACGGGTTCGAACCGGCACTGGCGCCATTACGAGCGCGCCTACCTGCTGCTGGCCGGTCTCGCCACGCCGCTGGTTTTGTCGGTGCACTCGGTCGTGTCGTTCGACTTTGCGGTGTCGATCGTCCCGGGCTGGCACGCAACCATCTTCCCGCCTTACTTCGTGGCTGGCGCCATCTTCTCGGGCTTCGCGATGGTGGTCACGCTGCTCGTGGTGGCCCGAAGGGTCTACGGCCTCGAGAACCTGATCACGCTGGGCCATCTCGAGAAGATGAACATCGTGATCCTGGTGACTGGCACGCTCGTCGGCTTCGCCTACATCATCGAGTTCTTTATCGCGTGGTACGGGCAGGTCGTTTACGAGCAGTACGCCTTCACCAATCGAGCATTTGGTCCTTACGCCTGGGCGTACTGGATCATGATGTTCTGCAACCTGGTCGCTCCGCAGCTCTTCTGGTTCAAGCGCATCAGACGCTCGATCCCGATCATGTTTGCCATCTCAATCGTCGTGAACATCGGGATGTGGTTCGAGCGATTCGTGATCACCATCACCTCTCTCCACCGCGACTTCCTGCCGTCGAGCTGGGACTACTACTCGCCGACGATCGTCGACATCCTGACCTTCGTTGGTTCGTTCGGCCTCTTCTTCACCCTGTTCCTGCTCTTCCTACGCTTCGTGCCGATGGTCGCCATCGCCGAGGTGAAGGGCATCATGCCGCAGTCGGATCCGCACTTTTACGACACGCATGGTGACGGCGCCGCGGCCGAGCCGCCCGCTTACCCCAACGTCGCATTCCGGACTGCCGCCAGCGAGCAGGACGACGACCGCCCGATCTAGCTCCCTCACCGGGCCACGCAATGCCAGTCAACGCAATCCGAAACGCCATCCGCGCCCAGTCCGACCAGCACGTCGGCCTGATCGCCGAGTTCGCCAATCCGGGTGAGCTATACGAGGCTGTCAAGGCCGCGCGCAAGGAGGGCTACACCCGCATCGACACGTTTTCCCCATTCCCGATCCACGGGATGGATAAGGCGATGGGCCTAGGTCCAAGCCTCCTCGGCTACCTGGTGATCGTGGGTGGCCTCGTGGGATGTGGGCTCGCGATCCTGATGCAGTGGTGGATGAACACGATTGCGTACCCATGGGACATCAGTGGAAAGCCAACCTTTGCGCTCGAGCAGTCGACTCCCGTGACGTTTGAGGTGACGGTGTTGTTCGCGGCGTTTACGGCGGTGGGAGGGATGCTTGCCCTCAACCGACTGCCGCAGCCCTACAACCCGCTGTTCTTCTCCGAGCGTCTTCAGCGGGCTACCGACGATGGCTTCTTCATGCACATCGCGGCGGCCGACAGGTCCTTTGATCGCGGCGGCACGACGGACTTCCTTCGCCAGATCGGTGCGCTGCACGTCGAGTACGTCGATCACACCGGAGCCTACGACGTTGCCGACAACGGTGCCCTGGTGCGCACGCTCCCGCAGGGTAACGTCAGTGGTGGTCGCGCCAACCTTCCTCGCCGCTCCTGAGCGCTCATGATGATGCGAGCAATACCAGCAATTCTGGCGGTACTCGTTCTGGCAACGGCCCTGGTCGGTTGCCGCGGCATGCGATCCGACAGGCAGCCGATCCACCCGAACCTCAACATGGACTTCGGGCCGAACTTCAAGGCGCAGCGTGATAATCCGTTCTTTGAGGACGGAATGGCGATGCGCGAACCCGTGCCCGGGACCGTCGCGCGCGAGAGGCTCATCACCTCTGAGAACGCGCCTTACATGCAGGGACGCGATGAGGGTGGCGCCTTTGTGGCCGTGATGCCCGTCGCCGTCGACGAAGCGATGCTGGCGCGAGGCCTCGAACGCTATCAGATCTTCTGCACCATGTGTCACGGCGGCACAGGCGATGGCCAGGGAATCATCATGGCCGGGAATGCCGGCCAGGGCTTTGGTCACGTCCCGGCGCCCACTTTCCATTCTGAATTTCTGCGCGGCGCGCCGGACGGCTACCTGTACGACGTGATCACGAACGGCATCCGGAGCATGGCGCCCTACGGCCCGCAGATCTCCGTTGCCGACCGTTGGGCAATCGTGGCTCACATCCGCGCGCTCCAGCGGTCCCAGGCGGCCTCCGCGGCAGACCTGCCTCAAACCGAGCGCGAGCGCCTCGCACCCCAGACACCCACCGTCACCGAGTAGCGGCCTCGCACGTCGCTGCCGTCCAACCGTCCCCGATGGCCAATTTCTTCACCAGACTCATCGATCCGCTGGCGGACGACCGGTCGCGCGTGGCGCCCGCGTACCACTTCACCGGCGACAGCCGCGCGTGGGCAGTACCGGCGGGAATCGGCCTGGCGCTGCTCGTGGTGGGGCTGATCGGGCTATTCCACGACCACTACCAGTTCTGGTACGCGTATTTGACGGGCTGGGTGTTCTGTCTGTCGATCTCGATCGGGGCGCTCTTCTTCGTGATGTTCCAGCACATCACCAAGGCCCGATGGGTGACGGTGGTCAGGCGCTTCCCCGAGATGCTGATGAGCAACTTCGTGCTCCTGGCGATTCTGGGGCTCCCGATCTTCATTTTCGGGATGCACGACATCTTCCACTGGACCCACGCCGAGCTCTACGATCCAACTGATCCGTACTACGATGTGATCGTTGACGGCAAGTCGGCCTACTTCTTCTGGCCGAGCGAGGCGGGGGGCTTCCCTGCCTTCTTCTACCTGCGGATGGTCATCTACTTCGCGGCGTGGATCGTGGTCTCGAGGAAGCTCTACACCCTCTCGGTGATGCAGGACACGGCGCCTCGGCCGGACTCGCCCGCGCTGCTCCGCCGCGTCAGCGCCTGGGGCATCCCGCTGGTCGGTCTGACGACCGCCTTCGCGGGCATGGACCTGCTGATGACCCTCGACCCGCACTGGTTCTCGACCATCTTCGGCGTCTACTTCTTCGCCGGTGGCTTCCTCGCGGCCATCGCGGCCACCACGATGATGGCGCTGGTCTACAACCGGATGGGGATGCTGAGAGGGGAGGCCAATCTCGAGCACTTCCACGACCTCGGCAAGTATCTCTTCGGCTTCACCGTCTTCTGGGCGTACATCTTCTTCAGCCAGTACATGCTGATCTGGTACGCCAACATTCCCGAGGAGGTGATCTGGTTGCAGCACCGCAACATGCATGGCTGGGAGGTCGTGACGACCGCCTTGTTCGTGTTCCACTTTGCGCTACCGTTCTTCCTTCTGATCTCGAGGGCCGTCAAGCGCAGGATCCCCCTGCTAGCCATCATGTGCGGGTGGCTGCTCGTGATGCACTTTATCGATCTATGGTGGGTGGTCAAGCCCAACCTGTTCGTGGCGACGGGTAACGATCCGCAGTATGCGAACGCCGTGCTCAGCTGGATGGACATCTCGCTGTGGCTCGGCTTCTTCGGCGTATTCATCGGTGCGACGATCTGGCGAGCCTCGCGTCATGCGACCGCGCCATACAACGATCCGTACTACGCCTCCTCACTCCATTTTCAGAATATCTGATCGCCGGGTGCGCGCTTCGGAACGTCGCACCCGCGTTCATTGTCACCTGGTGACTTACCGCATAGACTCGCACAATGGCTGAGAGCGACCCGAAAAAGCCTCGTGAGGATGTGACTCCGGATCCGCACGCGGACAAGCCGGTCCCGCCGCCGGATGCCCACCTCCGTGACTCCGCCGATGCGGCCGCGGTGCGCCCGGATGAGTACGAAGACCTTGGTCCGGTGCCAGAGCTCTTCGGTGCGGCCGGTGCCGAGGCGCGCGCCTTCGCTTCCGACGATCCCGAGGTAGCGCAGGAGGCAATCGATCGTGGCGCTGAAGCGGAAGGTTTAGAGACGGCCCAGATCTTCGGCCTCCTCGTAGCCACGATCGTCGTGCTGGCCGTCGTGGTGTTACTCGTCGTGGTGCTGGTAGCGCGCGAAGGTCAGACCGAGGACGCCCACCGTCAGGGTCAGTTGACCTACCCGGAGATCTCGGAGCTTCGGCACGCCGAGCAGCAGCGTTTGCGCGGTTACGGAGCCGTCACTGGTGAGG
>JBJHBB010000171.1:0-5523 GCA_050485265.1 Rhodothermales bacterium
CGTTCGGACCGAACGGCGCGACCTCCAGCGACGTCTCGAACAGCTCGTCAACGAGCTCAACGGGCTGCGCGACCAGGTCCTCGACACCCGTACCGAGCTGGCTGGACTGCCTGCCCCCGAACTCATCGAACGCGTCCGCGACCAACAACGTCAAGCACAGCGAGAACTTGATCAGCTCACCCGCCCACGGCTCACGGAACACCAGGCGCCGGTCTGGCAGTACGGCATCACACGAGGACGCGGCCGATGACCAGCCACCCGCACCGGAGGCAACTCCCCGAGATCCCGTGACGGGCTGCGGCCAGGTCCCGGAAACTATCGATGTGGCGACACCCGCTGATGGCGCAGGGCCGCACTACTACCCGGCGTGGCGGAACTGTGCATCCTCGTGGACGGCCACACCACCGACCTCTTCTGTCAGGCCTCCCATCTTGCCCTCATCCCCTGCCATAACGGCGACATTGTGACAACGCGCGGCACCAGAAGGGTGAAGTTTCGTTGACGCCCGCACACCGAGATGTTACGGTCCATTGGTACATGAATAGATAAATACGGGAGCTCGAATGCAGGAGCAAGGGAAGAACGATCGGCGACACTCAACGGGAGTCGGTCGATGGGCGGGAAGGACGGTAGTGGCCTCCCTCCTGGCTGTGCTCGGCACGAGTCTGGTGGGCCTCAGTCAAGCGACACCGGGAGGCGTGACATCCGCCTACGCCGATCCGACAGACGATGTCGAGGCCGTTGAGCCATGGGGGCCAGACACTGGACGGGAACTTCGGCGAGCAACGACACAGGACGGCGAGGCGACGCAGACGGTGATCGAGTACGAGCGAGCAGTCTCGTACGTGTCAACGATCGCATCATGTACGACGACCCTAACCATCGAACGCCCCGTACGCGATCCTTGGACTCCTGTGGCGATTGGGCGCACGTATGGCACAGTGGGTTCGGGATGTGCCTCGGGCCAAACCTTTGGGGTTCGCCTTCAACAACGCGTGTGCGGATTGTTTGGCTGCAACTGGCAATGGCGAGGAAACACGGCTTGGCGTTCCGTAAGTCCGGGTACCACGCAGGTGGGCTCGTCGGTCCACGATCCATGCACGGGCAATGACCTCTGGCGCACCCGGGCAGACTGGGCCAACTGGCAGGGGTTCATCGACTGGTCATTCGCTCAGTCCTCGCCGACGAGAGAACTCAACTGCTCGTAGCGTGAGGTGAAGTACGCCGGGCGACCGTGCTCATGAGAAGGGGAGTTCGTGGCAGGCTCGACACGCGAATCACTGCACAACGGTAGGGCGGCCATCAGCGGTGTAGTCACAACGCTCGTGACAGTTGTCCTCCTGGATCAAGCCCTGTATCCGCAGGAGATCCTCGCGACGTCCATGCATCTGCGACTGTCGGTCGCGGCCGTCGTCGTCGGCTTGGCCACACTGCTGCTCCTGAAGCAGCCGTCCCGACTCCGCTGGGCAGCCGGGACGCTGGCCGCAGTCGTTTTCATCGGATGGTTTGTCGGCGACCCACGATCGATCGATGGAACCATCACCAATCTCGTCCCGAGAATGTCGGTCCACGGCGCGACTGCCGTGCTAACCGGCTTCTGGGTCGCAGTGGCGGTAGACGACCGTCGCCGGACCCCAACCCGGCCTACCAATAATCACCCAGTCCAGCCAAAGGCGTCAAGCCGGTAGGCGCTGACTTCGGACGGTTGAGGAACGTCGCAGCCGTGGACGCCATGGCCGCAATCAGAGCAACCGCGATAGCAAGCATTCGCATCGTTGGCTCCTTCCAGCAGGCCATCCGTCCGATCCTGCATCCGCGCCTGATACTACCCATGCATACACTAATTGGGCAGTGCTGGAGCCTGCAGAGGCCAACGGGATCCGGCGCTCCCGAAGCCCGTTGAGCTGAAGGGACAACGTGGACGACATGCGATACGTCAGGCAGGCTTGCGCGTCCAGCTATGAGCGGCACCGCGATGACTGCTGCCAGTTGGACGTCCTGCGTTGGCGACGCATCCAGCGGATCTCGGGAGTGGCGATCGCGCTGGTTCTTCTGGGCCTCCTGGCGATCAGCCTTGCCACCTGATCCGGCAGTCTGGCGCCGGCAGTAGTCGCCGGCGTCGAGGAAGGTGGGGAACCTCGCCGGGACGTGGTACGCCGGATCCCGGCTGCTCAAGGCCCCCGAACGATGTTCAAGGCTCTTGGGTCGTGGCTGAGGGGTGTCCTGCCGCACGGGATGACAGCGGACAGGTCTGGATCGTGGGGTCCCTCAATTTCGGGCCCACGTAGAGTTGCAACGACGTGCGGAGAGCGGGACGGACGGTCGTCAGAACTCACACGCCGGGCAGACGGCGCAATGTTCGCGGGCTGTCGGTTTTGTCGGTGCCCCCTCTCTATCTGGCGTATAGCAAGACCCGTCGCAGCTCTCAGGGCTTGCGCAATTCGAGCGCTGGATCCCGCTGCGCTGCCCACCATGCCGGCGCCACAGAAGCTAGGGCCGGGGAGAGAATGGCCAAGACCATCAACCCAGCGCTGAAGCTCGGACGAGGAAGCTCGCCGGCACGGAACGCCAGGTACGAAAGCCCGATGGCCAGCCCAGCAATCGTCCCAATGCCTGCCGCCGCACCGGTCCGCGCCGCAAGCAGGAGGATGACCGTAGACCTACGTGCACCAAGGGCCCGCTGCCGACCGAGATCCTTGCGCCGGGACAGCACCTCAGCTAGAACCACCAGTGCAACCACGACCATCCCTCCCACGACCACACCAGCGACCAACTCCCGTCCGAAGCGGCTGATGTCGCCGGCGAGCAACCGTTGGAACTCGGCCAACTCGGCCGCCCGTTCCACTCGCAGGTCCCCGGCGGAAGCCCTGTCGAACAGACCAACCGCCGCGACCGTGATCTGGTCGATCTGACGCACGGACCCGGCAACGATCTGCAATCTTGCCAGATCATCCCAGTCTTCTGGCAGCGACCAGACGGCCCCGGCTGCGGTCTCGTTGAAGGGGGACCGGGCGTCATATGTTCCCACAACAGGCAGCTCGTGCCCATAGCTCAGTACGAGCGCACCGACGGGTCCTGAAAGACCTACTTCGGCCAGTGCTGTCACAGACACCAACGCCTCACCGGGCCCTGGTAACCGCCCAGAGCGCAGCTCCGCCACGTCGCGGATGTCACCGCTCACACCCCAAACGGGAATGGGGTTGCTGCCAACACCGAGGTGGTAGTTCACTCCATCCGAGGGGGCGGAGAAAGCGACGACCCGCTCGACAGAAACCATGCGAGTCAGCGCGCTGACGATCTCCGGGCGGACGAGGCCTTCGCGACCCGTGTCGACGATGACGATCGATCTGCCTTCGGGTGTCTCAATGCGGGCTTGGATCGACTGCTCCAGGACGACAGTCCGCCCTACGGTCATGAGCACCGCAACGACAACTGCGCCCGCGAGAGAGGCGACGAGCGCGGTCTGAAGGGGCCGCGCCAGCAGGAGGCGAAGGGTCTCCCCGCCAACCTCCTCGCCCCTCACAACGCAAGCACCTCATCGGAGTGATCGTGAACCGCGGCGTCGTGACTGGCAACGACGACGGTGACACCCGCATCGGCCCTCGCACGAAGTGCGGAGAGGACGACTGCGGCTGAGTCAGGGTCGAGATTCCCTGTTGGTTCATCGGCCAGCAGGATGGGGGGATTGTGGACAAGGGCACGACACAGGGCGACCCGCTGCCCCTGGCCGCCCGAGATCGCACCGGGCTTCCGATCAATGGGTATGTCTACCTCGAACTGCCTCAACAGCGACCGCGCGCGGCCCTCGACCTCGCAGCGTCGAGCCCCCGCATACAGCGCTGGCTCCACGACATTGTCCAGAATGCTGCGGGAGGCGTCCAGGGATGCGTCCTGGAAGACGAAACCCAAGAGGGATGCTCGCAGATCGGCGCGTGATGAGTCCGACCCGTCATCGACCCGGCTCCCCGCGAACAAGACGGCACCCGCGGTCGGCCGAAGCAGCAGTCCGACCATGTACAACAGAGTCGACTTTCCTCGTCCTGATCGACCACCGATCGACGTCATTGCCCCGGACGGAAACCGGTGCTCGAGACCGGTGAACAGGTCTTCTGAGCCTCGGTACCCGAAGCTGATCGAACGGAGATACACGTCAGCCATCGTCACCACCGTTGGAACCCCCGCTGATCAGGATGCGCTCCCCGACCTCTAACCCTTCCACGATGGCTAGGCCACCGGCCATCGCGAGTACCACGACTTTTCGTGTACCCCCGGCCTCGAGCCGCACCCAAACCGTCCCAGCGGCATCGGTTCGCAACGCCGTCACCGGTACGGCAGGTCCCGTGGTCGGCGGCACGCTGACAATGCGCCCGCGTAGCTGTACACGCCCCTGGGCCGGCAGGGTTGCGCAAGCCTCTCCACAGACAGGCCCCCCCTCTGGACCTGCCAGCATCAGTACGACCTGCCCTCGTTCCGGCTCGCGTCGCGATGTCGTGGCCTCAGCGTGCCATTCCAATCCGTCGTGCTCAAGCACGATGGCTGTCGCCGAATCGATGGCCTGCGCCTGACTCTCCGACAGAGGTACCTCGAATCTCGGCTCCTCGCTGACGACGAACAGTGCCTCCGAACCCACGCCGGCCAGCGTGCCCACCTGGATCCCGTCGGCAACAAGCACCATGCGTGGGAGATCCGGAACGGCGATCAACTCGCCCAAGGGCACTCGGTCGCCATCGAACCCAGACTCGCGCCGCCATTGCCGCACTGCTTCCGACGTCGCCGCTCCGAAATGGCCATCCGGATCGATGCCCAGATGCCCCAACTCGATCAGCGCTGCCTGCAACTGCACGACATCCTCGCCTTCGAGCCCAGGTCGGAGTTCGCGATGGAATGGGACATCCCCCTCCACAACTCGAACTGGTACGCCCGCCACCTCATAGACGACAGCCCCGATCCGCGCTGCCCCTCGCAGGTCCGGGACGCGAGTCACCACGCCATCCAGCAGATTGACGGCGACGAGTTCACGCGAACGCTCGGCCACCACGATGACCGGGAGGGACCGTTCGACCGTTTCCTCCCCGACCGTGTATGTCGAAGGTTCTTGGCTGGGGCTGCCAGGCGCTCTGTTCCCCATGGTCGCCAGCCCAGCCCAAAGGACCGCGAGGACCACCCCCACGGCAAGTAACACCGTGAGCACAGCCGGCCACCCACGCCGGGCCACTCCACCGTTCTCAGCCCCCATTAGAGCTGACCACATCCGAGCCATACAGGAACTCAAGGGCGGGAGACTGCGGACAAGCGTCATTCAGCCGCTCCCACTCGCCCTCCTGGTCCAACCGAGGGTCAGCCAACGGATAGGGACTCCACACGTCCACCGATGCATCAGAGTACGAGGCGATGAATACCTCGACAGTCGGCGGCGGTGGAGTCTCATACCCCTCACCCTCTAGGCACTCCGCAAGGTCCCCGACCATGTAGTCGTAGAGGCGCCGCAGCTGGTTTTCATCCAGCGGCTGAGCGAATATCGGG
>JBJHBB010000172.1:0-5485 GCA_050485265.1 Rhodothermales bacterium
GACCGAGCCGGCTGCCGTTCGCGGTGCCCATGGTGAGCATGTAGGGCGAGTCGCTGCGGGACGGGATGTGCCGCCAAGCGGTGTTGATGTTCTCGATGGCTCGCACTCGGATGAGCTCGGACGGGTCACGTGGCAGGGCTCTCGTGTACGGCCGGCCGCCGAACAGTCGCTCGCCGATCACGCAGTACTCCTCGTCCTTGTACTTGGGGACGTTGTTGCGGTGCCGAGGGCGATCACCAACCTGCAGCCAGTCGATCGATCCATGAAGCTTGAGAAGCACGCAGTCCCGTTCGTCGTAGCCGGAGTGACGAAGTGGAACGTGCTTCAACTGTGCGTAGCGCTCGATCATGCAATCCCAGTTCGAGGTGATGATGATGTTGCCCGGTTCGACCATCTCGTCGAGGTAGCGGTGCCCGGCCTCAAGGTGCTCGTCTACCTCCCGCGTCTTCTCCACGAGGAGGTGGCCGATGGCGAACTGAAGCTGCTCGTAGAGATCACGCGCCCCTTGCAGGCCTGTCCCGGCAAGCCCCTCACCGATGTCGACGTAAGTGGAAAGGGCCGAGAAGAAGTCCACTACGTCTGGCCGGTAGTCGGCATGATGGCCGTCTGGGTAGAGGAACTCGAAGGCCTTCCGCAGCCGATCCGGCAGCCCCTGAGTCACACCCCACGCGTCATGGGCCTCGGCAAGCCGGAACACACCGTCGATGAGCTCAGCCGTGTTGGGCAACCCGAGCGCGCATGAGAGCCCTGCTCCAGCGAAGTAGACCCTTCGTGTTCGTTCAGGAGCGTTCGCCACAGGTGCTCCATCGATTCGTCGGTCAGGTACGTCAGCCGATCAGCCTTGAATGAGGGCGTTCACTGCGCCTCGGCACGCGCGTCACGCGGACAGAGCGCTATCCAGCAGACGAGGTGGACGTCATCGAGGTCAATCTCGGGTAACGGCTCGATCGGAGTTGGAGGTTCGAGCGCCAACTCATCCACGAGATCCACGATTGCCTGCGCCTGCTGCTGCGGGGCATCAGAGTTGTTGATGGCCGCGCGCATCATGCGTTGGGTGCGGTTGTCGTCGGGAGCTTCGATCGCGTCGAGCAGCGGGTAGAGCTGTTCGCTGCTCACGCTTTCGAGCGGGTTGTTCCGCAGGATGTCAGCGGCCTCGCGCATCGGCTTGGGGACCGGACGGGCGACGGCACGTGGGTCGCCCTCCCGCCACCATCGTTCAGCGATGTGCTTCTTGGCGGCTTCCCAGGCGTCGTAGGCGAGCCCACGAGCCGGATCGGGAAGGACTCGAGCCGTGCCGGGTGTGCACGACGCGTGGGACAAGGCGGTCAGGGTGTCGTCCGCGATGTTGTCGACCTCTAGCTGACCGTCCTCGCTGAGCGGCACGTAGCGGTAGACCGGCCGCGGGTGGTCTCCGACGCGAACGCAGAAGACGTAGCCACCGGGGCCGTCGACGGTGCGACCGGAGCCTGCAACCCAGGGCAGGTTCTCGACCTGCTCAGCCCAGCCGGTGTCGGCCATGCGGTCGGCGAGCTCACGGCGGAACTCCTCGCGGGAGAGCGCGCCGGTGTCCTCGGCGGTCTCGAACAGGGTGGGGCCCTCGGCCTTCAGAGCGTCAATCTGCGTTCGGGTGTGCTGCAGGACGACCTCGCCGCGCTTGGCGCCCGGGGTGATCTCGTCCTCCACCCCGACCGAGGCGGCGGCTTGGGCAATCTTGCGTTGCAGCACAGCCTCGAGACCTAGGAGCTCGTCCAGCAGCGCCGAGGGGGAGAAGCACCGCAGGTGGACCCGCTTGTGTGGTGATCCGATGTGGTCGATGCGGCCGTGCCGCTGGACGAGCCGCATTGGGTTCCAGGGTAGGTCGTAATTGATGATGTGGCGGGCCTGCTGCAGGTTGACGCTTTCGGCGAGCACGTCGGTCGCGACGAGACAATCGTAGACGTCCTCGGTGCCCTCCGGTGCATCGGCGGAGACCGGCGCGAAGCCCCACATCGACCTCTCCTTGGAGCCCTGCGCGCCAGAGACGAACGTGATGCGATTGAGGTAATCCACGGGGCGATCGTCATCGCCGGTGGCGGTCTCGAGCCGGCGACGATCCAGTCGATGGTGTCGGCGTAGTAGGAGAACACCAGCACCTTGCGCTTGTCACGGACGTCATCCTCGCCGATGCCTTCACGGCGTGCTTGCTGAGCGATGACCGCGAGTTGGTCGACGAGCGCGTCGAGCTTGGGATCGGCCTCGTTGGTCACCGACTCCGCTCGCTCGGCGAAAGCGATGAGCAGGTCACGGTCGCCTTCCACCGCGGCCCGTAGCTCGATCACGTCGTACTCGGATGTCGGCTCACGGGTCCCACCAACACCGTCAGCGATCGTGTCCGGGTCGAACTCGTCGCTGTCGGTCTTCTCCCAGGCAGGGGACTGTCAAGTTTTCGGTGTAACTGGCTGGCGGTTGGTTACTGACCTGCGGGGTGCAGGCGTCAGGTTTGGATGATCGCGAGCGGCCAGGTCTGCTCGATCGCATCCGGCAGCCCCTTCAAGCCATCACACACCACGATGCACACGTCGTCGGTGCCGCGGTTCTTGATCTCGGTGAGCACCTGCAGCCAAAACTTCGCTCCCTCGCCACCGTCTCCCAGCCAGATGCCCAGGATGTCTCGGGTGCCCTCAACGGTGACCCCGATGGCCGTGTACACCGGTTTGTTGGTGACCTGGCCGTCACGGACCTTGACCACGATCGCGTCGATGAACACCGCCGCGTAGACCTGCTCGAGCGGCCGGTTGAGCCAGTCGTTCATCTCCTCGAGGATCGCGTCGGTGACCTTCGAGATCGTCTCGCGTGACACCTGGGTGCCGTACACCTCGGCCAGGTGCGCTTGGACCTCCCCGGTGGTCAGCCCCTTGGCGGTGAGCGAGATGATCATCTCGTCCACCCCGTGCAACCTGCGTTGGCGCTTCTTGACCAGCTGCGGTTCGAAGCTGCCGTCGCGATCACGCGGCACCTCAAGCTCGACCGGGCCAACGTCGGTGGTGACCGTCTTGGTGCGGGTGCCGTTGCGGGTGTTACCGCCGTTGCGGCCCTCGGGGTCGTGCTTCTCATAGCCGAGGTGTTCGGTGATCTCGGCTTCGAGGCCGGCCTCCAACACCCGCTTGGTGATCCCGCTGAGCAGCCCATCGGGGCCGACCAGGTCCACGCCCTCTTCGGACGCCTCGGCGACCAGCTCCTCGGCGATCTGCTGGTCACGCTGGTCACGCGACCGCTCGGGTGGCTGCTCGCCGACCTTGGTCTCGGTCACGCTGTCGGCGTTGCTGTTCACGGTGCTTATCGTTTCTCGGTCCTTTCCAACCGGGCGGGTCGCCCAGTCTTCCAGGCCAACCAGTTACACCGTTCTTCTTACACTCCCGGAGTTGGGTGCCCGCGGCTCGTTCCTTGCCGCCGCGGATGCGGCAACTCGCTGAGGGTACGAGGACATCGGCCTTTAGTCCACTAGAGTCTTTACCTATCCGGTAAACAGTTGTACTGTCAGGGGCAGACGTTGGAGGTGACGTTCGAGGACGCCAGGCTCCAGCGCATGTGCGAGGACGAGACGCGTATGACGCGCAAGTTCGGCCCTCGTAGGACCAAGCGACTGATGGTCAGGCTGAGCGCGCTTGAGAGTGCCGACTCCCTGGAGGAGTTGCGGCACGCACCAGGGCGTTACCACGAACTGACGGCTGACCGAGCGGGACAGTTGAGCGCTGACCTGGACCAGCCCTACCGATTGATCTTCCGGCCCACCGCGGATCCCGTCCCCATCGACGAGCACGGACGGCTGCGGTGGGAGCAGGTGACCGCCGTGACGATTATGGGGATCGAGGACCCGCACTGAGCCGGTCCGCAGCAGCCGATCTATGAGGGACAGATAATGGCTACGACTTATCGCCCACGTTTCGTTGTGCACCCTGGTGCCCACTTGGATGAGAAGCTTGAAGAGCTCGGGATGTCTCAGGCTGAGCTGTCGCGTCGGACGGGCCTGAGCCAAAAGCACATCAGCCAACTCATCAACGGCGAGGTATCACTAAGCCCCAAGACAGCGCTTCTGTTCGAACGTGTCACGAAAATGCCCGCGTCGCTTTGGAATAGTCTCGAAAGTCGCTGGCAGACGCACCAAATTGCCCAAGACGATACGCTTCAACGCGAGGTCCAAGAAGGCTGGGCGCGCAATTTTCCGACCAACGAGATGAAGAGTCGCAGCCTCATCGCTCAAGAAGCGAGCGGCCCCCATCTCGTCAGTCAGCTACTGAGCTTCTTCGGCATCGGGTCCGTCGACTCTTGGGCGGCCACGTACGAGAAGGTCGTCACCGCGAAATACCGAACAGCGAAGGGCCAACAGAGAAGCGCCTACGGCATTGCTGCCTGGCTACGAGAGGCAGAGCTTCAAGCGGCGTCGATCGAGACCTCTCAGTACGACCCGAAGCTCGCTCGGGCACTTCCTGAGAAGCTGCGACGGGTCACTCGAGAGACATCCTCGGCAAGCCAGTGGTGGCCCGAACTCGTCTCGCTGTTCGCTGAGGCGGGCATCGCCCTCGTCTTAGTCCGCGAATACGCCGGACTCACCAAGCTCAACGGAGCCTCCCGCTGGATCTCGCCCCACACAGCGTTGATCGCCGTCACAGGACGCATGAAGAGAGCCGATGTCCTCTGGTTCACCATCCTTCACGAACTCGGGCACGTGGTGCTTCACAAGAAGCGCGAAACCTTCATCGACGTGGAGAACGGTCCTGGAGACGAAGACCTCGAGGAGCAGGCGGACACCTTCGCAGCTCACTCTCTAGTCCCCAAGCGGTTCAAGGCGGATTTCGAAGCCCTACCCAGCAGAAGCCTCCAAGCCGCCGTGGCCTTTGCGGATCGCGCACACATCCATCCGTCTATCGTGATTGGCCGCTTGCAGCACGAAGAGCGACTACCTCACAGCTACGGCGTGAAGGAGTATCGCGAAACACTTGACCTTGATGCCAGCTACTGGACCGACACCGAGGATGTGGAGCTCTACCGACCCATCACAGGCGTGGGACACTTCCAGCCGCAGGGCCGGAAGCGGATGCAGGTCCAGAACACCCAGTTCCTCACCCTCGACTATGCCGCCACGGCCACCTACGAGCCCTCCTCGGACCTGACGTTCTCCACCTCCGCCGGAATCCAGTATTACCAGAAGCAGCAGCACTGGGTGTACACCCTGGGCAACATCTTCCCTGTCCCCGACTTGGAGACCATCAGCGCAGGAGCGCAGCGGGACGGTGAGGAGGACTTCCTTGAGAACAAGACCCTTGGTGCCTACATCCAGGAGCAAGTGGCATGGAGGAACCGCTTGTTCTTCACGGCTGCTGTTCGCGGCGATGACAACTCTGCCTTCGGGCAGGATTTCGAGTTCGTGGTCTATCCCAAGTTCAGCACCAGCTGGGTGGTGTCCGAGGAACCGTTCCTGGAGAACGTTGCCTGGCTCGACCAGCTC
>JBJHBB010000173.1:0-5472 GCA_050485265.1 Rhodothermales bacterium
CCCATCACGTCGAGCATCGGCTCGCGATTGGTGGTAAAGCCCGGGAAAGGACCAATTTTCTTGTTTGCGGCGATTTCAGCGGAGCGGGCGTAGGCCTCGCAGTGCTCGAGAGCGGTGATGGCGCCCGCAACGGCTCGGCCCTCGTCAGAATCGTAGGGAAGGCCCATGGCCATGAGCAGCGCACCGAGGTTGGCAAACCCGAGCCCGAGCGGCCGGAAGTCGTGACTGTTCTGGGCGATCGGTCCCGACGGATAACCGGCGTTGTCGACCAGGATCTCCTGCGCGGTGATGAAAATGCGCGCGGCGGCCCGGAAGCGCTCAACGTCGAACGAGCCGTCCTCGTTTTGGAACTTGCGGAGGTTCAGGCTGGCAAGGTTGCACGCCGAGTCGTCGAGGTGCATGTACTCCGAGCACGGATTGCTGGAATTGATCGGGCCGGTGTTGGGCACGGTATGCCAGCGCTGGATCGTGTCCTCGTACTGTAGACCGGGGTCTCCGCAGATCCAGGTGCCCTCGGCGATCTTGTGCAGCAGCTCGCGGGCGCTGGTCTGCTCGACGGGCTCTCCGTCGAGGACGGTCCGGAGGGCGAACTCCTCGCCGCGCTCGGCGGCCTCCATGAACTCGTCGGTCACGCGCACCGACTGATTCACGTTCTGGAAGGCGACGCTGCCGTAGGCCGGGCCGTTGAAAGAGCCGTCATAGCCCTCCTCGATCAGTGCCCAGGCCTTCTTCTCCTCCTCCTGCTTGGCGAGGACGAACTCCTCGATGTCGGGGTGCCAGATCTTGAGCGTTTGCATGATGGCCGCGCGGCGCGTCTTGCCGCCGGACTTGATCGTGCCGCCCGTGGCGTCCTGCACGC
Organism: Rhodothermales bacterium; assembly: GCA_050485265.1. Taxonomy (GTDB): domain Bacteria; phylum Bacteroidota; class Rhodothermia; order Rhodothermales; family JANQRZ01; genus JBJHBB01. The sequence goes on from JBJHBB010000173.1 coordinate 860, forward strand.
GCATGAACGACACGGGTCCGGACGGCTGGCCGCCGCCAGAGAGCTTTTCCTTCGACGAGCGCAGCTTGGACCAGTCGGCTCCCACGCCCGAGCCGAACTTGAACAGTCGCGCGCTTTCCTCCATCAGCTTCCAGATGTCGTCGATCGAGTCGTCGACGGAAATGATGAAGCACGCCGAGGCCTGGGGACGCTCGTAGGGGTCGACGGACTTGATGGTGTCCGTTTCGAAGTCGTAGGCCCAGATCGTCTTGCCACCGGTGTCACGAACACCGTAAAGGTGATGGAGCCCAACGTTGAACCAGACGGGGGAGTTGAACGCGCCGTACTGATTCACGCACAGCCACGTCAGCTCGTCGTAGAAGGCTTTGGCGTCGGCGTCGGAGGCGAAGTAGCCCTGCGCCGTGCCCCAGTCGGTGATCGTGCGGGTGACGCGGTGGACGAGCTGCCGGAGGCTGTACTCGCGACGGCCGTCGGCCGGGGAGCCGTTGCCCGAGCCGATGTCCCCATAGAAGTACTTGCTGGCGACCACATTGACCGCTAGCTGGCTCCAGCCTTTGGGAAACTCGACCCCGTACTGCTCGAAGACCGCGTTGCCGGTGTGGCTCTTGATGACGGCGTCGCGCGTGCCCCAATCGACGCTGTCGAAGGGGTTGGACTTTCCGTTGGTGAAGAGGCGGTCGATGCGGAGGCCCTCCGCGAGGCGAGCAGCTGTGGTTTGGGGCATGGTCGTCCGTTATTGTGTGGTATCACAACGCATTCCGCAGCCGATTTCGTGGGGTCGCGGGGGCTATAAGTAATAAGCGGGCAAAGACCGAATCAAGTACAAGTTGCCCACAGCTTTTCCCCACACGGTAGAGGCCCCAAAATGGCGCGGGGAGGACGCCTCTGGCACCCTCCCCGCTCGTAATCCGTTATTGCAAGACGCGCTGGCGTTGAGCCTTGGTTCTGGCCCTTCGCTAGAACTCGTCGTCGTCGAAGTCGAAGTCCTCCTCCTCGTCGAAGTCGTCGTCGACGTCGTCATCGAGGTCGTCGTCAAACTCCTCTTCGTCGAGGTCGTCGTCAAACTCGAGGTCGTCGTCGAGCATCTCGTCGTCCTCCGTTTCAAGTGCTAGGGGAAGGGTCAGAGCTTGGGCGTCCATCGCGGCCGAGAAGGGTTGGTATGCAGGGTACTGGAGAGTTGGGCGGGGCGCAGCCGCCCGTTGAAAGGTAGTGAGCGCCGGCAGGTTTCGCTGCGTCTTTGGCAACGGTCGTCTGCCCGCCGGGTAGTTTACGCGATTCCGCGGTATTGCCGCACCACTCAAGCCACTGAAGATGTACGCTGACGAACGCAGCGCCTATCCCCATCCGGACGACTTCAAAGTGATGCGTCCGGAGTATACCGACCTTGCCGCCGAGGAGGGCGAGGGCGCCCCCGAAGAGTGGCAGGCAGCCATCCTGATCGCCCCCTTCAAGGTCGTCGGCCGCAGTTCCTCCAAAGCCGGCGCCCGCCGCGCCGCCCGCGACGAGGCCGAGAAGAACTACCGCAGCTATCACCCCTCTTACCGCATCGCCAACCCCTTTCCCGACGAGTTCGTGGACCGGGAGGGCACGCAGTGGAAGCGGGTCAAGGCCAGTCAGCGCGGAACGCTGGGCGACTACTCGTTCCTTCCTGACGGTGAGGACGAAGAGGACTACGCCGACATCGAGCAGATGCTGGCGTGGGACGTACGGCCGGCAACGGACGACGAGTAACGGATAGGTCGCACATCGAGCGGGGCGCGCTCCCTCGGGGGCGCGCCCGCTTCAGTTGAAGGGCACTCCGGCCTTCTCGAGCACGACGGCCGGCTCCAGGGCTTGCACCTTTACGTGGTCGCCTGGTGCGAAGACGTGCCGATTGTCGGTGTGGACGAGCCACTCGGTCGCTCCGATCTGGACCTTGTACGTGATGTCGTGTCCTCGGTAGTCACACCCGACGACCGCTCCCGCAGCGCCGGGCTCGGTCTCGTCCCCGGGCGCGAGCGAGAGGTGCTCGGGCCTTATGGACAAGAGGACCGGGCCCTCGGCAGGGCGATGGAGCTTGAGCCTTCCTAGTACAGTGTCGGCTTCGTCACCCTCCGCCTGCGAAAGGAGCAGGTTCGTGCGTCCCAGGAACTGCGCCACGAAGAGCGTGCGCGGTCGCGAGTAGATCTCTTGTGGAGAACCGATCTGCTCGATCCGCCCGTTCTGCATCACGGCCACGCGATCGGCGAACGAGAGGGCCTCTTCCTGGTCATGGGTGACCAGGACGGCTGTCATGCCTTCCGCCCGCAGCAGCTCGCGGACACGGTCGCGCATCTCCTGCCTCAGTAGCGCATCCAGATTCGAGAGCGGCTCGTCGAGCAGGATGAGGCGTGGACGAGGAGCGATCGCTCGCGCGAGCGCGACGCGCTGCTGCTGGCCGCCCGAAAGCGCATGTGGCATTCGATCCTCGAGGCCGCCCAAACCGGTAAGGCGGAGCACCTCGTCGGCGCGATCCAGACGCTGGCGGCGGGGCAGGTGCCTCAGTCCAAAGGCGACGTTGTCGCGAACGCTCAGATGAGGGAAGAGGGCGTAATCCTGAAAGACAAATCCAATCCCTCGCTTCTCGGGCGCGACGCGCTCGTCATCAGAAACCAGGGTTCGACCGGCCAGCGTTACGCTACCCCTGTCCGGCGTCTCGAAGCCGGCGATGCAGCGCAGCGTGGTCGTCTTTCCGCAACCCGAGGGGCCGAGCAGCGCGAAGATCTCGCCCTCCATCACCTCGAAAGAAAGACCGTTGACGACCGGCAGCCCGACGACCTGCGACCCACCTCGCTTCGGCTCAGCGAAATGCTTCGAGAGGCAATGGACTGTGAGGAGCGGCGTCACGATCAGTGGGGCAGGGCCGATGTGGCAGACGCGGGAGTGGGGGCGGTCGATCCGTTCGCTGATCGCATCAGGGGGAGGTTCGCTGGTGATTCACGGCTCGAGACTACACGCTCGCGCAGCAACAGACCCACCAGTAACGCCGAAAACGCGATCAGCACCAGAGCGTACGGCGCGGCCACGCTGTAGAGCGCCTCGGAGGACGCGCTCCAGACCCCCATTGCGAGTGTGTTGAAGCCCAGCGGAGAGAGCAAGAACGTGATCGGGAGCTCCTTGAATGCGGAAAGGAAGACGAACGCCACGCTGACCGTCAGGCCCCGGCCGAGAAGCGGGAGGGTAGCCCTGGAAAACGCCCTCAGGGGCGAGAGCCCCAGCCCGCGCGCCGCTTCCTCGAGTCGCGCGGGTGCCTGGTAGAGGGCGCTGCGAACTGGGCCCAGTGCCTCGGCAAGGAAATGGATCCCATAGGCGAGGACCAGCAGGGCCAGCGTCTGATAGAGGAATGGCGCGGTTCGAAGGGAGAAGAAGATCAGCGCCAGAGCGAAGGCCAGGGGCGGCGTCGCGTAGCCGAGATAGGCGATACGCTCCAGAAGTCGAGTCCTGCGGCCAGGTCTGCGCACGCCGAGGTAAGCGATGGGAACGGCGAGCGATGCTGCCAGAAACGCCGCTGGTAGGGCGGCTCGGCTGGAGTCCCAGAGTGCGCTCAGAAGACCGGGTACTGCGGCAGTGGCAGTTCCGCGCCCCATCCAGTCGAACGTCGTCACGATGGGCAGGCCGACCGTGATCACAGCGACCGTGACGGCAAAGATCAGGGCCGCAGGCTTCCACCACCCGAGGGCATGCAGGCGCTGGGTCCGGGGCGAGCCTATGCCGGTCCGGTCGTAGCGGCGATCGCGCAGCAGGCGCGCTTCTCCCCAGAGCAACACGGCCGTAAGCGAGACGAGCATCAGCGCGAGCCAGGCTGCGTAGATGCGGTCGTACGCAGCGGCGTACTGCAGGTAGATGGCATAGCTGAACGTCTCGAAACGCATCAGCGACACCACGCCGAAATCACCCAGGACGTGCAGCAGGATGAGCAGCGATCCGGCCAAGTAGGCCGGCCGCATCTGCGGTAGCAGGACGTTCCTGAGGATCACGCCGCGGCCAGCACCCAGGGAGCGCGCGGATTCCTCGAGGGAGGGGTCCATCCCCAGCAGCGCGGACCGCAGATTGAGGAACAGATAGGGGAAGGTGTAGCAACTAAGGGCGATCAACGCTCCCCAGAAGCCACTTGGTCGGGGGATGGTCAGGCCGAGCAGCACCGACGCCGTCCCGCTCGGTCCCGTGGCCGCGAGCAGCGCAAAAGCAGTGACGTAGGCGGGGATGGCAAGCGGCAGCACCCCGAGAATCGTGAGCAGCCGCCTAGCCGGTATGTCTGACCGGGCGACGAGCCATGCCAGTGGCGTTGCAACCAGAGTGGAGACGAACAAGACCCCCACCGAAAGGGCGACGGTGTTTCCGAGGAGTCGGAGGTTTCGTTCTCGGAAGACGAGCTCTGCCCAGGTGGAAGGGTCGGCCTCCAGGGCGCGAGCCACCAGGTACAGTAAGGGCACCATCACACCGAGAACGACCAGCGCGACGGGAAGCGCGAAAGGCCAGTGCCGCAGGAAGCGAGGCCTTCTCATGCTACAAGAGGCCTACATCGCGAAGCATCCTCAGCGTGCCGTCGAGGTCGCCCAGCCGTTCAAAATCCAGGTCCGGCCCCAGTTCAAGGG
>JBJHBB010000174.1:0-5442 GCA_050485265.1 Rhodothermales bacterium
GCCCAACTGGGCCTTCAGCGAGCCGTCGCGGAAGGCCACCATAGAATGGATGATGCTCTGGGGATGGATCAGGACGTCGATTTCGTCACCGCTGAGTCCGAATAGCCAGTGCGCCTCGATCACCTCGAGCCCCTTGTTCATCATCGTTGCCGAGTCGATCGTGATCTTCGCGCCCATACTCCAGTTCGGGTGAAGGAGTGCCTCGGCCGGTGTGATGGTGTCAAACGACGCCAGGGGACGATCCCTGAAGGGACCTCCGGAAGCGGTCAGGGTGAGCCTCTCGACGCCCACCGACGGCTCGCCGACGAGGCACTGGAAGATGGCTGAGTGCTCCGAATCGACGGGGAGAATCTCCGCACCACTGGACGCTACGATGTCCCCGACCAGCTCGCCGGCTACGACGAGAGCCTCCTTGTTGGCGAGCGCGACCCGCTTCCCGGCCCGCAATGCCGCCATGGTGGATCGCAGGCCGGCAAAACCGACGATCGCGGCGACAACCGTCTGCGCTTGCTCGTGCGTGGCGACTTCTTCAAGACCTTCCTCCCCAGCCACTATCCGCACATCCAATCCTGAGAGCGCCTGGCGTAGATCGGCGGCACAGCCCTCGTCGGAAATGGCAACCAACTTCGGACGGTGCTTCCGCACCTGCTCCGCCAGCAACTCCCAGTTCGATCCAGCCGCCAGCGCCTCTATGCGCAACCGCTCGGGAAAGAGACTCGCAATCTCAAGTGTCTGAGTACCGATCGAGCCCGTCGAACCGAGAACGGCAACGCCGGTCGGCGACGCATTTGAGCTGTGGGCGGGCACAGGCCGGTCGAGGCGGGGAAGCATGTATGTTTGGCGGTAGTGCTCGCGCGGGCCAAGATGTGTCGCGCGCCGACAACAATGCCGCCAAGGTACTCGTTCCGCTACCTCCCGACAATGAAGCGCCCACTGATGCGACTGATCGGCTTCATCGTTCTTGCGACCCTGATTGCGGTCCCTGCCGAGGCCCAACGCACACCGGCCACCCCGCAGACGCCCGCCGAGGCCAATGAGGACGCGGCGGCGGCACGCTTCAGACTGGCCGATTCCTATCTGCGGACCCACCAGTTCGATCGTGCGGTAACGCTTCTAGAGGACCTGTATGCCGAGCAGCCGACCTCCACGCCCGTCATCGAACGTCTCCGACAGGCATACATCGGTGCCCAGCGCTTCGACGAGGCCGTTGCACTCGTCGAGGAGCGCATCCAGCGGCAGGGACGACTCCCCGCCCTGCTCGCCGAGCTGGGCTCGGTGTACATGCACGCCGGGCAGTCCGACCGCGCTGAGGCCGTGTGGGAGGAGACCCTCGCACTGGGCCGTTCCGATGTGCAGACCTACCGGTTGCTCTACGGCACTATGGTCCAGCATCGGATGTGGGAGCGGGCCCGTGACCTCCTGCTGGAGGGCAGACGGACTCTCCGACAGGACGACCTCTTCCACGTGGAGCTGGCCGAACTCTACTCGCGGACCAACGAGTACGGAGAAGCTCTCGACGAGTGGGCGGCGGTGATCGCGGCGGATCCGAGTCGCCTGTCCTTCGTCCAGACGCGGCTCAGCCGGATGCTCGACCAGGACGCGGCTCCGGAAGCGCTCAGGTCTGCACTGGATCGGCGCATTCGTCGTGATCCCACAACCCTCGTACTGCGCCGACTGGCCGCGTGGCTGGCTTCCGAAAGCGGGGACTTTGTGTCTGGCCTGGACCACGTGCGCGCCATCGACCGGCTCGCGCGCGAGTCCGGGGAGTCCGTGTTCGCCTACGCTGAGGCCGCCATGCAGGCCGGCGCTTTCGATCCCGCCCACGAGGCGCTCGATCTGGTTCTGACGCAACATCCCGAATCCCCGACCGGCGTCCTGGCGCTGCTCTCGTTTGCGCTACTGTATGAGAAGATGGGTGAGGACGCGAATGAGCGGGCGGGCGGCGATCCCTCTCGTGCGCCCAACTATGCGAGCGCTGCCGATCGGTACAACCAGTTCCTGGATGGTCACCCCAACCACCCGGCCGTCCCGGTCGCACTGCAACGTCTCGCCGAGCTTCGTCGAGACGTGTTTCACGACTACGATCGGGCGAGTGAACTCCTAAGCCAGATCGTATCGCGATACCCGAACTCGGAGCACGCTCACGATGCGCAGATGGCACTGGGGGAACTGGCCATCCTGGAGGACGACCTTAGTCGCGCGCGATCGATCTTCATCCAGATCGAGAACCGCCTTCGAACGGGCACGCGTGCGGAGCGCGCCCGACTGGCGCTCCTGGAAATCGACTTCTACGCTGGCAATCTGGAGATGGCCGTCGCGCGAGCCGACGCCATGAAGCGCAACACGGCCACCGACGTCGCCAACAACGCAATCGACCTGAAGCTCCTTCTCACCGAAAATCAGGGTCCTGACTCGCTCGCCGCTCCGCTCCGGACCTTTGGTCAAGCCGAGCTGCGCGCGCGGCAGTACAGGTTCGAGGAGGCGCTGCAATTACTTGGTGAGGTGCGGCAAACGGCCGGCGATCACCCCATCCTGCCCATCGTGGACTTCCGACGTGCGGCCGCACTGCGCGAACTGGACCGTGCGGACGAGGCCATCGTCCTTCTGCAGCAAATCCCTGAGCGATTCCCCGACTCGTATCTGACCGATCGCGCCGCCTTCCTGGCTGCCGAGATCATCGAGCGTGATCATCAGGATCGGGCCGCCGCGCTGGACGCTTACCTCTCGTTTCTATCGAATCACCCGGGCTCGTTGCTCGCAGCCGAGGCCCGCACTCGTATTCGACGGCTCCGCGGCGATCTGCCCGGTGCGTGATTTCCTGCTTTTCGACTGATTACATGCGTTTACCGCTCCTCCTGCTGATCGGATTTCTGCTGGCAATTCCAGTGTCCGGCCAGGACATCCTCATACCCATGGATGAGTCCCAGACCGACCACCTCAAGGCATATGGAATCGTCTATTGGGAGTTGGAGCGAGGCGGCGACGTCGACTGGCTGCTGAATTACCGGGGAGGCAGCTTTTTAGCTCCCGCCACACAGTCTCTCGAGCAGGAACTGCTCGTGCGCGGAATCCGCTTTGAGAGGATCTCGGCGAGTGAGACGGCTCAGATCATCTCGCTGGTCGAGAGTCCGAGCCAGAACATGAGTGCGGTGAGGTTGGAGCGCGCGCCGCGAATCGCCGTATACGCCCCGGATCAGACTCTCCCCTGGGATGATGCGGTCATGCTCGCGCTGGAGTATGCCGAGGTGCCCTACGACCAGATCTACGATGAGGAAGTCCTGACCGGCGAGTTGCGCAACTACGACTGGCTCCATCTGCATCACGAGGACTTTACGGGCCAGTACGGGAAATTTTATTCGGCCTACCGCAACGCAGCCTGGTATCAGGAGCAGGTTCGCCGAGCGGAGGCTGACGCCGATCGCCTCGGGTTTGGAAAGGTCTCCGAGTTGAAGCTCGCGGTGTCCGAGGAGATCCGTTCATATGTCCATGGCGGCGGATTCCTTTTCGCGATGTGCTCCGGCACCGAGACACTCGACGTCGCCCTGGCAGCGGCACAGACGGACATCGTCCCTCGCGAATTCGACGGGGACCCCGTCGACCCCGACGCTCTCGAGCGACTTGACTTTTCTCGAACCTTTGCCTTCCACGACTTTACGCCCTCGTTCAATCCGATGGCGTACGAACACTCGGATATCGACGTCACTCCTCCCCCCGCCCTTCGGAACCCGGCGACGGACTACTTCACGCTGTTCGACTTCTCGGCCAAGTGGGACCCCGTCCCATCGATGCTTACGCAGAACCATGTGGCCACGGTAAAGGGCTTCATGGGTCAGACCACCGCCTTCCGCAAGGACCTGATCAAGCCAGGCGTGGTCGTGCTTGCTGAAGCTCCCGGCCGAGACGTCGTGCGTTACCTGTACGGTCCTGCGGGTCAGGGCTTCTTCGCATTCTATAGCGGGCACGACCCCGAGGACTACCAGCACTTCGTTGGTGACCCACCAACCGACCTGTCGCTTCATCGGAGTTCGCCGGGATACCGGCTGATTCTGAACAACGTGCTGTTTCCTGCGGCGAAACAGCAACCGCGTAAGACGTGATTTTGCAGCGTCCTGACGTGTGATGAAACGCAGATTGCGGTGAGGGGTATGAGGCGGCCGTCCCGGATTTCCGGGCGCACATCCCCTAGCACATCTCTTCTGCCTGTCATGACACGCCTTTCGATCATCATCGCCGCGGCCCTGTTCGCGGCGTCTCCCGCTCTCGCCCAGCGAAGTATTGGCCTCGGCGGCCAGGTGGGTGACCCCACCGGTGTCTCCGTGCGTATCGGCTCGACCGGCAGCGCTGTGGACATCGCCGCCGGCTGGAACATCAGCAACGACCGCATCTTCGCACAGCTGCATTACGTTCCGAACCAGATAGGTCTCGGCGCCTCGCCCGCGGTTCGGCTTTTCTACGGACCGGGCGTTTTCGCGAGCGCTAGCGGCGGAAACAACAGCCAGGGTCGATTTGGTGCCAGCTTCAACACGGGCTTATCGGTGTGGACGGGTCCGCTCGAGTTCTACGGGCAGCTGACCCCGCGTCTGCAGTTGGTCGACGCGACCGACTTCCAGCTTGGCGGTGCCGTCGGACTCCGTTACTACTTCTAGTACAAACCAGCCACGCCTTCGAGGCGCTGGGAGCCGAGGAACGTACCTTGAGCTTTCAGCGCCTCGACACGTTTTCCCCCATGAATCGCCCGATTCGCGTACTGGTCGCCAAGATCGGCCTCGACGGTCATGACCGTGGTGCCAAGGTGGTCGCAGCCGCACTCCGGGACGCCGGCATGGAGGTCATTTATACGGGGCTGCGGAAGTCGGTCGACCACGTCGTGGAGGCAGCACTCCAGGAGGACGTGGACGTAATCGGAGTTTCTATCCTTTCTGGCGCGCATCTGACCGTCTTTTCCAAGCTCCGCGACGGTCTCTCAGCCGCCAGTCTGGACGACATCGTCGTCATCGGAGGCGGAGTCATTCCCGAGGACGACCTCCCCGCCCTGAGGCAACTGGGAGTCAATCACGTCTTCACGCCCGGGGCATCGCTGGCCGAGATCGTAGCGGGCATCGAGAAAAGCGTCGCCGGCCGCTCCGTGGCCTGAGGCGATGACGCTCCCCTTTCAGCGCGTGCTGCTCACGGGGGCGAACGGCCTGGTTGGCCAGGCCGTTGTCGAACGACTGGGTGTGATCCCCGAGGTCGACCTGCTGGCCACGAGTCGCGAGGACGAACCCCGATTCTCCGCGCACGCCGGCGGGTACGCAGCACTCGACGTCACCGAACCCCAGGCGGTTAGGCGCATGTTCGACGATTTCGAGCCCGCGACGGTCGTTCACTGCGCGGCGATGTCCAAAGTCGACGATTGCGAGGAGAACCGAGACGCATGCTGGGATCTGAACGTCCACGCCACAC
>JBJHBB010000175.1:0-5416 GCA_050485265.1 Rhodothermales bacterium
TCGCGAAACTCCTCCGGAATCTGCTTGAGGGCTTCCTGGATGTGATGGTCCTGGATGGCCGACTCTGCGTCCTTGTCCGGCAGGAACGTCTCGTCCGGCAAAGGCATTTCGTACTCCTCACCGTCGCGGCTCTCGGACTGGATCGAGTAGGTCTGGCGCCGCTTCTGCTTGCGATACTCCGAGCGGGCGAGGTTGCCGGCGATCGTGTACAACCAGGTTGAGAACTTGGCGACCGGGCGATACGAATGACGGTTTCGGTAAACGCGCAGGAACGTCTCCTGCAGCAGGTCCTCGACCCGTCGGCGGTCCTTCGTGAACCGGTAGAGGTAGTGCGACAGCGGCTCGCTGTAGCGCTCGACCAGCATGTTGAAGGCCTCGACGGTACCCATCTGGAACTGACGCATGAGCTCCTCGTCAGTCATCTCATCCAGCAACTCGCGACGGGTCAACCGGGCGCGGGTGTGGGCGTGAGTCTTTACGTAACGGCGGGTCTGCGTGCGATCTGCCACGGACATTCGGCGTTGGAGCTGGTTGGCTGGGACCCTTTGTTAGAACAAGAACCCTTCCAACTTGAGGTCATCTGCCAATCCGGCAAGTGAGGTTTTGTGAAGAGCACGACCCTGGGCCGGGCATCCCCGCTTGGGGCTGGAGAAGCTGTTCCGAGCCGTGAGGAGACGTGTTCTCTACCCAGAGGATACGCAGCGATAACTATCAGAGGCGTGGATTTCGCGCGCAAGTCCCGGCAAACAATCGCATAGGCCGGTGCCCTTTCGGCCTGTGTGCGGTGAGATTGCGACAGAGTTGGCCTTCTGGGTGCGATCCGATACTCGCGGTGTCTACTCAGCAAAACACGTGGTGAAATGCGGACCCTGCTACTTGTCGCCGCTTGCACGTGCTGCGGTTGGCCGGCAAACGCTCAATTGGCTGACACCCTGCTAACCTGGCAGACTTATGGTCAGCCGGGTGAGGCTCGCGTCCAGGTATTCGCAGCATTCGATGACGCCCGCCCGTTGACGGCCGTGATCGACGAAATTGCGTCCAACCGTGGGCCCCTGGCGACGGACGACGCCCGCTTCCTTGCCGAGACGATCGGCCGCACCTTCGGGCACGACCCTGCCGATATGACGTTCGTATTTCGCATCTCGGGCGAGAGCTTCTGCGAGCGCGGTTCGGCGGCAAGAGCGCTGCTTCTCCGCGCAACCTTTACGCGGACTCGGGCAGGCCGGCTAACCACCCCGAACTGGCGGGTAATCACTCGAAACGAGCTCGCCGCCCTCACTGATCGAGCGCTCTACTAGGCCGATTTCCAACGCTTTTCGGCTCGCAGCCGGGGATCATTCTGGGAAAACATCCGTGTAAACAAATGCTTTTCCGAACCTCCCTGCCCGGACCAACATGTCGTACAACGGCCGTACCGCCCTGGACTCCGAAGAACTCGAATTGACGTCTCTCTCGGAGAACGTTCGTATCTCGAAGCAAACCCTCGTGCGTTGGGCCGACCGCGGCATAATCGACGCCACGTTGCACTGGGCAATTGCCGACGACAATTCAGAAATCCGGCTCATCCGGATAGCTCCGACGTCCCTCGACTTCCTGCGTAACTTCGCCGCCGAGTACCGCGAGGAAACGGTTTCCCGGACCGAGGCGCGCCGCATCCTGAAGCTGATCGATCGCAGTCAGGTGCAGAAGCTCCTTCGCCACGGTCAGCTCTCCTCACGTAAGGTTGAAGACGAAACCCGCGTCGTGGTGGGCAGCATCGAGGATCACTTGATGGACGTCGAGGCGGACTGAACGCGACGACTCAGCCCCTCCCGCGGCGGATCGGTCAGGCCGCGAATACCCCCGCTCTCGTCGGAGCGGTGCGCGTCATTCGCCCACTCAACGCCGGCATCATGGCCATCGGAGTGGTCGTAGGTGCAATTCTGGGAGCAGGTGACGCAGCGTTTGCCGGCGCCCACGTGAGCGCGCCCGTGCGGACTATCTCTGCGGCAGTTGCCATCGGTGCGGGTGCGAACGCGATCAACGATGTCCACGACATCGAGATCGACCGGATCAACCGACCATCGAGGCCCCTGCCGTCCGGTGTCATTACGGTAGAGAGCGCGCGGTGGCTTTGGGTCGCCCTTTCCATCGCCGGTATCATGCTGGCGGCAAGGGTATCGGCCATCCACTTGCTGATTGCGGCACTGTCAGTCGGGCTGCTGTGGGCCTACAGTGCGCAACTCAAGGGCCTGCCGGCCGTGGGCAACTTGGCGGTCGCGGTGGTGGTGGGCCTTGCGCTTCCTTTCGGTGGTCTGGCGGTCCTCGAGGCACATTCCGGCCGGCTTTCGGTCGTTCTGGCGGGAGGTGCCTTCGCATTCCTCACCACCCTCGCTCGCGAGATCGTGAAGGACATCGAGGACTTGCCCGGAGACGCCGCGCAGCGTGCGCGGACCCTCCCCATCGTCGCCGGAACCGGAGTGGCGGCCGTTATCGCCGTGATAATCCTCCTGCTCACGGCGATGTCGCTACCGCTCGTCGCGGCGACGGGCATTTCTCAGGCCTTCCTTCCCTTGAGTCTGCCCGCCGCGATGCTACTGCTCGCCGCCGTGTGGCACGCCCTTGCGGCCACGAGTGGACCCGAGGCGCGTCGGCAACAGGGAGCTTCCCGTGCCAGCGCCGCTCTCAAAGGTGCCATGGTAGCCGGCCTGTTTGCGCTTGCAGCCGCCGCCTTGTGATTCGCACGCCGGTTTCACTGCAACAGAGCAGCCGGGCAGTAACTTTCGCGCTGGAGGGGTGGCAGAGTGGTCGAATGCACCGGTCTTGAAAACCGGCGTGCCGCAAGGCACCGGGGGTTCGAATCCCTCCCCCTCCGCACCTCGTGGTCCCAGATAATCAGGCCACGCTATCGCGATGCTCGCGTAGCTGATCTACGAGTTCTTGGGGCTCGAGCACGGAAACACCAAATTCCCACAAGCGGACCCACGAGACGACCGGAGCGAGATCTGCGACGGAATACACGACGTCGATCGAGCCGTCTTCGTGTTCGGCCGCAATGCGCTGGCTGGAGTGGTAGAGCTGACACAGGAAGTATGGAGCGACATCTGCCGATGCGCGGAGCCTGACTTCTATTTCTTCGCCGGGGGGCGCCTTCAAGACCTGAGACGCCCCGGGCACCCCTCCTCCCGAGGGCTGGAAGTACGTTGCTCGCTTCATTGTGTTGAGTACATACACTGTTTAGAGAGTCGCTGTGAACGGGCTCGGGGGATGCAGGCGAGATAAGGTTGTCTAGTAGTCATCACGTAAGCAGGCCGTGCTACCCATCATGTACTTGAAAAAAGTGATTCTGCGCGACGAATGCTATAGGGGCGTGCCTGATGTGCGTTCCGGGTGGTACTCGGCCTGCGCGTGACGCCTGTCACTTCCAATAGACACAGTAAACGGTAAAACGCAACCACCGAGCGAAGTCTGACTCGCTATCGCAAAAGCTGCGAACGAGGGGCCACACCAATTCGACTCCATGGCGACAGTGATCGAAAGTCGGTCAGTCGGACTGTAACCTTCAACACCGACTCTCGTCAGAGGCAACCGTGACCATGCAAGCTCAAAATCCTTTTCGATTGAGAAGTCTGATCTATGCCATCGGCTTGCTCGCCCTAATCGGGGCACCCCAGGCGCAGGCCCAGCAAGTCCAGGAAGTCACCTTTGAGGAAGCGCTGCAGATCGCGCTACGCAACAATCCTCAGCTACAGCGCGGAGCGACGGCGGTGCGCGGCCAGGCCGAAGCGGTCGAGCTGGCGCGGGCTGCATTCCTGCCCGACCTCAGCGCATCGGTCCAGCCCATGCGCCGATTCGGGCTCGCTTTCGATCAGACGACCGGAAGCCTTCAGCAGGAATCATCGGATGCGCTCTCTGCATCGCTGTCGACCAACGTGAACGTGTTCAACGGCTTTCGCGACGTTGCCGACGTGCAGCGACGCCGCCTCGAACAGGAAGCCGGCACGCTGTCGTTAGACCGAACGCGCGAGGTAGTCCTCTTCTCGGTGGCGGCGCAGTTTCTGGCGGTCGTGCTGGACCGCGAACTTGTCTCGATTCGGCAGGAGGCGCTTGCTACCCAGCAGGCGCAGCTACAGCGCATCCGCGACCTCGTCGAAGGAGGCGTAAGGCCGCGCGCCGATCTCCTCCAGCAGGAGGCGCTCGTAGCCGAGGCCGAGCTGGCGGTCCTTCAGGCGGAGAGCCAGTTAGAGCTGGCCGAGACCGAGCTCGTCCGACTGCTGCAACTGGATCCCCGCGCCACGTACGATTTCGTCGCGCCCCCCCTCGAGGAGGCCGACGCCGTGCCACGACCGTACGATCTGGGCCGACTCACCTCGACCGCCTTCGACCGCCGCTCCGACCTCCGCGCGCAGGACGTCCAGATCGACGCGGCCGAGGCGGGCGTACGTGTCGCCCGTGGCGGGTACTATCCCCGGGTGAATCTCTTCGCCTCCTTCGGTTCCAGCTACTCCAGCCTCGGCCTGCGCCCGATCCCCGGTACCATCACCGAGCTACCCGTCCTCACCCAGAGCGGCGAGCCGATCTTTCTGGGAGATGAACCCGTCACGTTCCAGGTGGGCCCGGCCTTCGAGCGGGTGCCCTTCGGTGATCAGTTCTTCACCGACAATCGTGGCGGCAGCATCGGCTTCTCTGTGCAAGTGCCGATCTTCGATCGCTTCATGACTCGCTCGCAGGTCAGGCAGGCGCAGCTGATCGTCGAAAACGAGCGAATCGCACGGGCCGAGCTCGAGCAGAACATCGCGGTTGAGGTCCGTCAGGCGTACCTCGACTACCGGAATAGCGAGAAGCGGCTGGACGTGACGGCGCGTCAGGTGGCCGCCGCCCGCGCCGCTCTCGACGCCGAGGAGGACCGATACGAGATGGGCGTCTCGACGCTGGTCGAGCTCGCCCAGGCCCGCTCTCGCGTGGTCGAAGCCGAGAGCGCCCGCGCGCAGGCCATCGCACAGTTCATCTTCCAGAGCCGACGCCTCGAGTACTCGGCGGGGATGTTCGATCCGGCAACCGATCTTTTCGACTGATGAAACCCGAAGAGCCCTTGGAAACGCCCTCGCCAAGCGCCGCACGACCTCGAAGAGGAGGCAAGAGCCCGACGCGCATTCTCCTATTTGCGATCGGAGCGCTCGTGCTTCTGTTGATCCCGGCCATGATCCTGGCCAATCGGGGTGGAGAACGCGCCGTCGAGGTCGAGGTGGCCGAGGCCCACGTACGCTCGATCACTCAGCGCGTGACCGCATCGGGCAAGGTGCGACCCGTCGTCGAAGTGCCGATCTCGTCGGAGGTGTCCGGCGAGGTGGTGTACCTCGGCGTCGAGGAAGGCGACCGTGTTCGCGAAGGACAGCTCTTGCTTCGGATCCGTGCCGACTTCTACACGGCTCAGCGC
>JBJHBB010000176.1:0-5406 GCA_050485265.1 Rhodothermales bacterium
GCATTCACGTACTCGGTGGTCAACTGCTTGAGGTCGCGCCGGAAATCCGGGTCCTCGACGACGGACTTCAGCGTCCGCACCCCCTGCTCTCGGTATCGGCCGATCGCGCCACTCTTCTCGATCTTCTCCTTGATCAGTTCCTCGTTGATCAACTCCTGACTGATGGCCTGTGCGAGTCGGAAGATGACCCGCTCGCGCTGTGCGGGGATGAGGCCCTGAGGGACGATCGGGCGTTTCTGCCGCGGCTGGAAGAGCATCGTGATCGCCAGCCAGTTCGTGCTGAACCCGATGAGCCCGCTCACCGAGAGAATGCGGAGAAGGCCCTCGACGGCCAGCACCTGCCCGAAAATGGAGACGGACTGTCCCGGAAAATCCCAGACGAACGAGAGGGCGAACACGGCCCCCAGCGTCCACGGGATGATGCGCAGGTACGGGATGATGACGCCTAGACGCCCGCTAAGTCGCGGGGGCTCCGGGATTCCGGCCTCGCGCCTCGGTGCCTTCGGTGGCAGATGCCTGCGTAGCGTCCGCCGCAGAAGCACGCCAAGTTCTCGAGCCCGCCGAACCGTAATGAGCCGCGCCTCCTCGACCGTCCTGGCTCGGTCCTGATCAGGCTCCGGATCAAAGCGTTCGTCGGACGCTGCTCCCGGGGTCAGTACTTCCGGGACGGGCGGTAGGCGCTTGTCGTTCTTCGGGGATTCCGGCATGCTCGAGGTTGGTTCAGCAGCCCGCTCACCCTTGTGAGGGCCTCCACGTTCCGATACCTTGCTCGCCCCGCCAACCGACTAGTCTTGAATGGACAATTACTATCGCCCGTCCGACCTGCCCAAATTCCCCAACATCGCCGAGGGTAACCCGCGCCTGGGCGAGGCGTTCTTCCGCTACTACGGGATGGTGTTCGAGGATGGAGCCCTCACCAGTCGGGAGAAGGCGCTGATCGCGCTGGCGGTATCGCACGCCCTGCAATGCCCCTATTGCATCGAGGCCTACACCGTCGAGTCTCTAGAACGCGGAGCTGACCTGGAGCAGATGACCGAGGCCGTGCATGTTGCTTGCGCGATCCGTGGCGGGTCTTCTCTCGTTCATGGCGTGCAGATGATGGAGCACGCCAAGGCCCGCACGATGTGAGCGAGCGACGATCCGAATCCCAGACCAGCGGCGACGGCGCCCTGATCGATCTGGAGGTTCTGCGGCACGAACTGGCGTTGGATACTGACACTGCTGGTCCGAAGGGGACGTCAAGCCTGCTAGCTCGCCGGAGCGACCTGGCCGCACCGAAGCATCAGCTCGCAACGCTCGAGTCACTCCAGTTGTCAGGAGGTCCGTCGGGAACGGCCGACTTTCGAGCGGACCTTCGACAGAGCGGTGTCGACGATCTGAGACCGCGGCTACCAGAAATTTTTCAGATCAATCTGGGGAAGCTCTGCAACATGACGTGCCGCCACTGTCATGTGGACGCAGGCCCGGATCGAACGGCGGAGAACATGGATCGGGCGACCGCGCAGGGATGCCTGGACGCAATCGACCAGCTGTTGAGCCACCCCGACTCACGACTTGATACGGTCGATCTGACGGGTGGTGCGCCCGAGCTGAACCCCAACTTCGAGTACCTCGTCGATGCCGCGTGCGAGCGCGGCCTCCACGTCATCGACCGATGCAACCTCACCATTCTGCTTGTTCGCAAGTACGCCCACCTTCCAGAGTGGCTCGCCGAGCGAACGGTCGAAGTCGCCTGCTCGATGCCGCACTACCGACAACTCAACACCGACGCCCAGAGAGGCCGGGGCACGTATACGAAGAGCCTCGAGGCGCTGCGCAGACTCAACGAGGCCGGTTACGGCAGCGGAGATCCCGAGCGCGTTCTGACGTTGGTGACAAACCCTGTCGGCGCGTTCTTGGCGGGGCAGCAAGCCTCGCTCGAAGCTGAATGGAAGGCCGCCCTCGTGCGCGGCCACGGCCTGACGTTCGACCGGCTGATCGCCCTCAACAACATGCCGATTTCTCGCTTCCTGGAGTGGCTGATCGAGCGCGGTCAGGTGGAGGCGTACATGGAGCGGCTACTCGCCGCCTTTAACCCGGCTGCCATCGACGGCCTCATGTGCCGTAACACGATCTCTGTCAGTTGGGACGGGCGCCTGTTCGACTGCGACTTCAACCAGATGCTCAATCTGGAGGTCGAAATCGAGAATAGCGAGGCCGACGTCCGTTCGTTCGACCTGGAAGCCTGGATGGCGCGCAGCATCGTCACCCGGCGACACTGCTATGGATGCACGGCCGGGTCAGGCTCGTCATGCGGCGGGGCGACGGCCTGAGCTAGTCCTCATCCACGATCTCTACCGGATACAGCCTGAGTTCGATCTCTTCGGCCACCTCGTAGAGCTGTTCATCGGACAGGCCTCGCAGTACCCGCCGAGTTGCGCTTTTCAGCGCGCGGAGAGTCGTTAGCGCCGCCACATCGATCAGCTTGACCAGGAAGTTGCTGAGGCCGAACCGCCTCGCAGGGCCGTGAAAGTGGTAGTCGATCCCCACCTCCACGAATTGAAACACCAGGTCGTCTGCTGCGTCGATCTTCTCTGATCGAGGGGCTTCCGAACGGAGCAAGGCAATTACCAGCTGCGCTTCCTCGTAGAGCTCCTCGGGGATGGGCGTGCCGATGATGTGGGAAGTCATGGACCAGAGGCGTCGTCGTGGAGGGCCGGGATACGGCCGCTGCTGCGCCTGTGTTCGGGTGGGTGATGCGCCCGCTGGAGCACAGAATCGGGGATGTGGATAACTAGTTTCGCAAAGTACTCGGAGCGGCGGAACTTTGAAGCCTGGAAGCGCTTCCGAGACTTGACTTTTTGCTACGCACTTCGTATCGATTCACATTAAGCGACGACCTCATGGAAGCACGTCTCTCAGGCCTGGACCAGCCGGCGAGGAAGACCGGCAAGGCGGCACTTGATCCGCTACCAATGGGCACTGCCACCTACGACGCCTCTGTCGATCACCGCTCGCGCCGCGCAGCACTGGAACTCGTTGATGCCTTCCCCGCGCTGGAGGGTAGGCAGGACGCAGTTGTGAGCCTTCTCGCCCGCGTGTTGAGAGAACAGGACCGGGCCAGCCGGACCGACGAACTCCTCCGCCGTTTCAGTCCCAGCGTGCGCATGCACGTGGAGCGGAAGATCAGCCCCACTCGCTAGCGCCAGTCCATTTACGTTTGATTAGGCCTCGCCTCTCGGCGGGGCCTTTTTCGTTTGCGTCGCCCCGAACTAGTTGGACGAGTTGACCTCGCGGGTACATGGTTGTACACTAAGTCCATGCCGACCGCCTGCCGCCATCATCACCATCACGCGCATCGCCCGCTCCGTCGGGGATCGCTGTGGTACGTCGTGAGGCGAGTCAGGTAGTACCTGCCAACTTTCAACGCGCGACGGACGCCGGTCCCCACCAGGGGCCGGCGTTCGTCGTTTCTAGAGCCCACCATGCAGATCGACCCATCACCCGATCCCGACGCCGACATCGAACCGAACAGGCGGGTCATGTCCCGACCTCTTCGGCTCGCTCTGCCCAAGGGGCGGATGCAGCACGGCGTGCTGACGTTGCTGGCGGAGGCCGGCATTGAGGTCGCGCCCACATCGCGCAGCTACCGCCCCCGCGTATCGCTCGAACACGTCGAGGCCAAGATGCTGAAGCCGCAGAACATCGTCGAGATGCTCGCGCTCGGCAGCCGCGATGTGGGTTTCGCCGGAGCGGACTGGGTCGAAGAACTGAAACTGGATGTCGTGGAGTTGCTCGACACGGGTCTCGATCCAGTGCGCGTCGTTGCCGCGGCTCCCACTTCATTCGACATGGCCGAAGGGCGACCTCTGAATGGTGGCCGACACCGTGTCATAGTGGCGTCCGAGTACGAGCGCCTGAGCACCACATGGATCACCGCTCGTGGGCTCGACGCCGAGTTCGTGCGGTCTTTCGGCGCGACCGAGGTCTTTCCGCCGGAAGATGCCGACATCATCATCGACAACACGGCCACCGGAGCTACCCTCCGCGCCAATGACCTGCAGATCCTCGAAACGATCATGACCTCGTCGACACGGCTATACGCGTCCCCTCGCGCGCTGGAGGTCGCGGAGCTTCGCGATCGAATCCAAACGGTCGTCCTCTTGACGGAGAGTGTGCTCGAGGCGCGGCGACGGGTGATGGTCGAGGTAAACGCTCCGCCGGACTGTCTCGAAGCCGTCGTGGCGGCAATCCCCGCCATGAAGCATCCCACCGTCTCGCCGCTCTCCGGAGACTCCGGTTTCGCGGTCAAGGCCGCCGTGCCAAGAGATCAGCTGCCGACGCTCATCCCAAGGCTCAAATCAGTGGGTGGAAGCGACGTCGTGGTTTCCCCACTGACCCAGATCGTGCCATGACCTCCGAATCAGTTCAGCAGCGACGGATCGAGCTCCAGCGGGAGACACGCGAGACGACCGTTACGGTCAACCTCAACCTAGACGGCGTCGGGGAGGCTGAGATCCAAACGGGGATCGGGTTTCTCGACCACCTTCTCGACGCGCTCGCGCGCCACGCTCGGTTCGATTTGATCCTCAAGTGCGACGGCGATCTGCACATCGACGATCATCACACGGCGGAGGACTGTGCGCTGACGCTGGGCGCGGCATTCGATCGTGCGCTCGGCGAGCGGCGCAGCATCGCTCGTTTCGGAAGTGCGTACGCGCCACTGGATGAGGCCCTGGCGCGTGCAGTAGTTGACTGCTCAGGCAGACCCCACGCCGAGGTCGATCTAGGGATCACCCGCGAGTCCATCGGAGGGCTATCTGGCGAGAACGTCGGGCACGTGATTACCTCGTTCTCGACCGCCGCCCGCCTGACCGTCCATGTGGACGTCCTCCGAGGCCGCAACGACCACCACCGCGCGGAGGCGGCCTTCAAAGCTCTCGCGCTGGCCCTTCGGGCTGCCGTTGCACGTACAGGCTACACGGACATCCCCTCGACCAAAGGCACATTGGGTGAGGTGGGCCGATGAATGTGACCGTAATCGACTCCGGTGTGGCGAACCTCGCGTCGGTGATCGCGTCGCTGAGGCGGCTCGACCTCGAGCCAGTTGTCACCGATGATCCAGCCGACGTTCGGTCCGCCGAGCGCGTAGTCCTACCCGGAGTGGGTTCATTCGCTGCCGCGATGGAGCGCTTGACCGCAGCCGGCCTCGTTGAGGCGGTCAGAGAAGTTGGCAATAGCGGTCGCCCGATCCTCGCGGTGTGCCTGGGTATGCAGCTCCTTGGCACCGGTAGTGACGAGGCGCCGGGCGTGGCTGGCATCGGGCTGTTCGATGCCAGGTTCGAGCGGCTGCCGGACAGCGTGACAGTGCCGCATCTCGGGTGGAACACCGTTGAACCGGGAGCAAGCTGTCGCATTCTCCAGCCG
>JBJHBB010000177.1:0-5397 GCA_050485265.1 Rhodothermales bacterium
CGCCAAAGTCGAGATGCAATCAGGGCTGGTTGGGAATCTGAGGCTGGCGGAAGGTGACTTCACCGAGATCGAGGTCGATCGTTCGTTCGACGTCGTGCTCCTTCTGTACGACGGGCTCAATTACCTCACCGAGGCGGAGCAGATCTCAGCGCTTCTGGACCGCGTGGCGGAGGCTCTGAGCGACCATGGAATCGCCATCATCGACCAGAGCACGCCCGCGAACTCGCTCAACAACGCCGGCTATTTCGGTGATGAGGGCGTGGCCGGGGAGGCATCCTACGTGCGCCGCAGTCGGTACGAGGCCGAGGCTCGGTTGCACATCACGGAGTTCGAAATCGAGGTAGAGGGAGAGCACTTTGAGGAGGCCCATGTCCAACGGGCGTACGATCTGGTTGAGATCGAGCCCATCATCCAGCGGTCGAGTCTGGAAATCGTCGCGGCCTACGACGGCTTCACCATGGATCCCGCCAGCGAGGCCTCAGAGCGAATCAACTGGGTGCTCCGCCGCAAGCAAAGCTGAATCGGCCGCCGAGCGCCGTAGGTACATTCGACCCCGCAGTCTCACGCATTCTGCCGATTGATGGTTGAGCTTCGCGACGTTCGCGCTTCATACCCGACGCCGGAGGGCGCCCGCCGCGTCATCCTCGAGGACGTCAACCTGAGGCTGCGCAAGGGCGAGATGGCTTACCTCATCGGCCCGACGGGAAGCGGGAAGAGCACTCTCCTCAAGCTGCTCTACATGGATCGCGAGCCGGACGCGGGTGTCGTCCGCGTGGGCGACTATCGCTCCGATCAGATCACCGAGAAGCAGATTCCGATGCTGCGTCGGACGCTCGGCGTGGTGTTTCAGGACTTTCAGCTTCTGCCCGATCGGGACTGCTTCGACAATGTGGCTTTCGCGCTGTACGCGACGGGGAAATCGGGGAGGGCGGTCAAGTCCAGGGTGATGCAGGTTCTGGCCAGGGTGGGACTGAGCCACAGGCAGAAGGCGATGCCGCACCAAATGTCGGGCGGTGAGCAGCAGCGCGCATGCATCGCGCGAGCGATTGCGAATGAACCGCACTTGCTGCTGGCCGACGAGCCAACAGGAAACCTCGACCCCAAGGTCGCCGACGAGATCCATCAGTTGCTTCTAAAGCTGAACCGGCAGGGCATGACGTTGCTCATGGCGACGCACGACTACAGGCTGATTCGCAACGCCCCTGCGCGAACTCTTGCGCTGACCAGCGGGAGCGTGGTAGAGGTCGACCCGGCCTCGGTCCGCTCGCATCAGCAGCGCGAGGCACCGCGCGCCCCGGCAGGCGGTGCTTAGTCGCTACCCGGTTTTGCACAGCGCGCTATATTCGGCCGATCCGTTGCCGCCCTGAGCGGCGTGCGCTTCCCACCCCCGCAACGACCGGAGCCCCTCGCACATGTCCTTTGCAGATATCGTCGATTGGCTGGACTACGTCGTCTGGACCTGGCCGGCCATCGGCGGCGAGCTGTCGCTGATCGTCATCGCCCTCTTAGGGACGGGCGTCTTCCTGACCTTCCGCCTCGGATTCATCCAGCTTCGGCGACTGGGGCACGGATTCGCCGTGACGTCGGGCAAGTATGACGACCCGGACGAACCAGGGGACGTCCCTCACTTCCAGGCTCTCACCACGGCCCTGTCGGCAACCGTCGGCATCGGCAACATCGCAGGCGTGGCGCTGGCGATCTACTGGGGAGGTCCGGGTGCCATCTTTTGGATGTGGGTGACGGCACTCCTCGGAATGGCGGTCAAGTTCTCGGAGGTCACCCTGGCGCAGCATTATCGCGTGGTCGAAGGCGTGACCGGCGAGACGGAGGCCTGGAAAGGGACGGTGTCGGGCGGCCCGATGTACTACATCGAAAAAGGCCTCGGCCCGAATTGGAAACCGCTGGCGGTCTTCTTCGCCTTCGCGTTGATGATCACCTCCTTCCTGACCGGCAATGCCGTGCAAGCGAACACGGTGGCCGACGTGATGGGGACCGAGTTTGGCGTCCCAGCCTGGATTTCCGGATTGGTGACCGCGACGCTGGTCGGCATGGTGATCATCGGCGGGATCACCCGCATCGGTCGGGTGACGGCGATCCTCGCCCCCCTAATGGCGGGCGTGTACATCCTGGGCGCGCTGATGATCATCTTCTACTATATCGTAGACGTGCCGGCGGCGTTTGCGCTCATCTTCACCGAGGCCTTCAACCCCTCGGCTGGCGTGGCCGGCACCGGCGCGGGCGCCTTCCTGCTGACGCTCATGTGGGGCGTCCGCCGAGGCCTCTTCTCCAATGAGGCCGGACAGGGTTCGGCACCGATCGCGCACGCTGCGGCCAAGACCGATGAGCCCGTCTCCGAGGGTGCCGTCGCGCTGCTGGAGCCCTTCATCGACACGCTCGTGATCTGTACGATGACGGCGCTGGTGATCATCCTCACGGGCGTCTGGGACGATCGTCACCCGGAAGTTCTCGACCTCACTAGCGGGAACGTCAGCTACGTGGCTCCCGACGACCGCGGGTTCATCTTCACAGGTCCGGCGCCGGACAGGATCTTTGTCGAGGGCGGCATCCCGAGCTATGGCCCCGCCGACCGGCAGTTCGCCTGGCACCGTGTGGCCGTCGATCAGCTTTGGGTAGACGCCGATCGCGAAGTGCCCTTCACCGGCCAGATCCTCCCGGCGGAGCGCCTCGCGCGTGCTCCCGACGGTACTGAGTACACGACCCTGTACGGAGACGCGGTCCGCACCGCGGCGCCTCTCACCATGGCTGGTTTCGAGCGTGGGCTGGGTCACTTCGGTCTGGGCTGGCTCGGCAAGTACATCGTGCTGTTGAGCGTGCTGTTGTTTGCGATCTCGACCAGTATCGCGTGGAGCTACTACGGCGACCGCTGCGCCTACTACCTCTTTGGTGACAAGGGCATCCTCGGCTACAAGGCCATCTTCGTGCTCATGCACTTCATCGGTGCCGTGACGGCGCTGGCGACGATCTGGGCTATCGGTGACATCGCCCTCGGCCTGGTGACCTTCCCCAACCTGATTGCGCTCGTCTTGCTATCGGGCGTGGTGGTTCAGCTGACTAAGAGCTACTTCGAGCGCCAACCCTGGAAGGAGAATGCAGAGGTGCACGCGCGCGTCCAGGCCGAGCGCCGGGCACAGCGTGAGGCGCGCCGCTCCCGCGATGATCGCAATCGCGGGTGAGCCACGCATGTTGACTGTAGTCGACCATCCGATCCTGAAGCGCGACCTGACGCTGCTGCGCGACCGCAGCACGCCGCGTGGCGTCTTCAGGAGGACGCTCTCGGATGCGGCAGCCATCCTCGCCTACGAGGCGATGAGGGACCTGCACGTAGTCGACGTCGACGTCGACACGCCACTCGAGTCCACGATAGGTCACCGCCTGGCGGACGAGATCGTGGTCGTCCCCGTGCTACGTGCCGGGCTCGGTCTGGTGGACGGCTTTATCCGGTTCGTCCCCGAGGCGCGCGTTGGTCATCTGGGGATGTACCGCGACGAGGAGACCCTGCGGCCGGTCGACTACTACTCGAACATTCCTCCGCAGGTGAAGGAGGGCGTCGTGTTTGTTGTCGACCCGATGCTGGCGACCGGTGGCTCGGCGGCAGCGGCCATAAATCATCTCAAGGGCCGAGGTGCCCGGCGCATCCGCTTCGTGTGCCTCGTCGCTGCACCGGAGGGCGTGCGCCGGCTGGAACAGCTGCACCCAGATGTGGACGTGGTGGCAGCCTCGCTAGACGACGGGCTCGACGGACACGCCTTCATCAGGCCCGGGCTGGGTGATGCTGGTGACCGAAGCTTCGGAACGGACGCGGACTCATGAGACGGCGCCTGACTCCCATCGCCTCCGTCGCGGCCGTGCTCCTGCTCGTGGTCGCCGCACAGTCCCCCGACGCCGCCGACACGCTCGCCGTCTCGGACACGCTGGTGGTCGACGAGCCCGTCGTTGCAACGGAGGCTGTGGAGGAGGCTCCGCCTGCGCTCTACCAAACCTGGTGGTCCGTGCTGCCGGCCGTGATTGCCATCTTCGGAGCCCTGTTGTTCAAGCAGGTCGTGATCGCGCTCTTCCTCGGCGTCTGGCTTGGCGCCTGGCTGATCACCGGCGACCCGCTGCTGGGCTGGGCGACCGGCTTCTTTTCGACCATCGACACGTTCCTCGTGGCCGCCCTAACCGATCCGGATCGAGTGGCGATCATCCTCTTCACGCTGATGATCGGTGGCGTGGTGGGCGTGATCCAGAAGAATGGCGGCACGCGCGGCATCGTCAGCAAAGTCACTCAATGGGCGCGCAACGCGCGCCGAGGACAACTCGCGACGAGCCTCCTCGGCACGAGCATCTTCTTCGACGACTACGCGAACACGCTGATCGTGGGCGGGACGATGCGGCCCATCACGGACGGGCTCCGGATCTCTCGCGAGAAACTGGCTTACCTAGTCGACTCGACCGCCGCGCCCATCGCTGCCTTGGCCCTGGTCACCACCTGGATCGGCTTCGAGGTGGGCCTCATCGAGACGGCGCTCCAGGGCATCGACGGGTGGGACGAGGCCGCGTACTCGGTCTTCTTGAACTCCATCCCCTACAGCCTGTATCCGATTCTCGCGCTCGGATTCGTGTATGCCGTCGCCATCACGCGGCGGGATTTCGGCCCGATGCTCAGGGCGGAGCGCCGTGCCCGCGAGACCGGTCAACTCTACGACCCGTCCTCGAACGTAGCGGCCATCGAGGTCGAAGCGAGCGCACTCGAGCCAAGGGAGGATGTACCGGCCCGGCTTGTCAATGCCGTTCTGCCGATCGTTGTCCTCGTGGGAGGGGTGATCGTCGGACTCTTCATAACCGGTGAAGGGGACAGCGTTCGCGACATCATTGCCAGCGCGGATTCCTACCTGGCCATGATGTGGGCCTCGCTGGCCTCCGTCGCCGTTGCAATTCTGCTTTCCGTGGGGCAGCGGATCCTCTCGATCGAGGAGGCGCTGGATGCCTGGTACGGCGGCGTCAAGACCATGATGCTCGCAATCATCATCCTCGTTCTTGCGTGGGCGCTCTCCGAGGTAAACAGCGCTCTCGGGACGGCGGAGTATCTCGTCACCGCGCTCTCGGGCAATCTGGCCCCAGCGATGGTGCCGACGCTCGTCTTCGTGCTGGCCGCGGCTACGGCTTTTGCCACCGGATCGAGCTGGGGGACGATGGGCATCCTGATGCCGCTCGTCGTGCCGCTGGCCTGGGGTGTGGCCGCCGCCGATGGTGTTGTCACCCCGACCGAGGTCGGTCACATCCTGTACGCCTCCGTTGCGGGTGTCCTTGGCGGTGCGGTCTGGGGCGACCACTGTTCGCCGATCTCGGACACGACCATCCTCTCGTCGCTCGCCACCCAGTGTGATCACATAGACC
>JBJHBB010000178.1:0-4427 GCA_050485265.1 Rhodothermales bacterium
CCGCCTCCTCCACCCCAGCTTAAAAGGAGAACTAGAAGGCCGCCTGAGACTCACCCCCGGCGGGGCCGGGTGTCAGGTGAATACTGTACTTGTACAAACAGGCGGCAAATCGATGTGCTGGTCGAGCCACCGCCCGAATAAGTCGACACGTTCGTCAACGGTTCCGTCGCCTTTCCACAGATAGGTGGGCAGTTTGTCCGAATCGAACGGGAGTTGCGTTCCTTGCGCGGCGCTGATGACGACTCGCCGGCGCCTCCCGAGGGCATATCCCAACTCCAACATGCAGTTCGCGCGTACGCCCGTGAGGTCCACAACCACGAGCCCGGCGCGGTGCAGATTCTCAAAGATCTCCACGTTCATGAATGCGTGGTCCGGTCGTTCACGACCCATCTCGCGAGGCGTGAACCCGCGCTCCGTGACCACCCGATCCACGACCTCTCTGAAGAAACGCTCGACGCACGGATATTGTGCATGATCGGTGGCCAAGAGACGTACATAGAAAGCGGGCGGTGGGCGCAGATCGGCCAGGACACTCAGCAGCACCTGCGCGAGCCCCGCGGGGTCCGTATCCTGTGTCAGGCGAAGCGCCGAGAGGCGCCCCGCGGCACTGCCGGCACCATCTCGGAGTCGGAAGAACGCATCGGGGTCCGCCAAGGCACGCTCGTGCAGAAAGCGGCTGCCGCCGGACCCATCGTGATTAAGCGCACCCAACTCACTCCAGATCGGTACCACTGGCTTCCCTCCCTCGCGGTAGAGCTCCGCCAAGTGCTCGGCTCCCGCCCCCCCACCAAGCACAAGGAGGATGTCCCCGCGCAGAGCTTGCCGCCGACGGATGATGCTGGCGATGCGCCAGCCCGCAGGAGCAACGTCGAGCTCCAGGTCGGAACGCGTGCGGCACCGCTGCCAGAGTGGATCGCGTTCGGTTGGGATCTTCTGAAGACCGCGCTGCGTTGCGGCCGCGACGAACCGCTCGCGGCGCAACTGCGGCCATCCGGTACCCGGGTCGGGAGTGTTCGCGAGCACCTCCAAACAGGTCCAGTCGAAGATGCAGGGCTGGCCGGCTTCGTTGCGCGGCTCGGCTCCGACCTGCACGACCAAACCCGCCCCACGCGCAACGAGCTCTGCCGTTAGGGCACGGACAAGCGAATGGGCACCCTCAAGCAGGCCAGGGTCGACCTCAGCCGCGGCACTGCCCGCGAGATGGACGCGCGATCCGGCGATCACTGCTCACCTTCGCAGATGATCGGAGTTGGCTGCAACTCGGCGGCGACCGCAAGGACGTCGTCCGCGGTAAGAGCACGATCGGGATACGCACGCGCAATGGCGCCTGGGACCAGACGCGTCTGAATGTCAGAGAACGTGAACCCTGGCCGCCCGTTGCAAGGACCCGTCGCGGACACGAGCTCGTCGATTAGCTCGTCCGCGATGTCCACCCCGGCCATGGTTCTGACCAGAAGCTCCCGGCGCTCGTGATCGTCAGGCCGTAGGAACTCTTCGGTCAGCGCTGCGCGACGCAGGACCGCGGGATCGAGCGCGGCAAACCGGTTGGTGCACAGGAAGATCAAGAGGCGCCCCGCGAGCTGGCGCGCATCGTCAATCTTCTGGATCAACGTGTTGACTCCGACGCGATCCTCATGATGGGCCCGCTCCGCGGCACGATTGAAGGCGAGCGCGTCGCCCTCGTCGATGATCAACGCGACGAAGCGCCTGCGCCCCGCCAGACCGATCGCCTCGGTGAACGCGTCACCGATCAACGTGCTCATCTCGCCTACGTGGCCGATCCCCCGCACGCGGGTGCTCAGCTTCAGTAGAAAGCCATCAGCATCGAGGGATCGCGCGATTGCGTCGGCCGCCGCTTCGGCGGTCGCCGTCTTGCCGGTCCCGACGTCACCGTGAAAAACGATCAGTGGGTAGCGATCTCCGAGGGTCGCCAACAGCCCTGCACCGCCCCGATGATGACGACCGGCCCAGCGCTGGACGCCGTCGCTGTCGCTCAGCAAACGCATCTGCTTGCTCAGACGTTCAAACCGACGGGCGAACCCGACGAGACGTTCGCCCTGCGCACGCAGCGCTTCATCGGGCAATTCGCGTCTGGACTCGAATGCCGTTTCGTTGGTCATGCTCATGACGAGTAGCGGATCCTCTCCAGCCCGTACGCGCGGCTGGCGTATCGACGGTCTGCCGAGGTCGCCATTGAACCGTAGTTGCCATTGAAGTCGCTCGGGCCCCAGCCGGGCAGATATCGAGCACGAAAAGCCTCACGCGCATCCGGCGACAACGCGTGCCAGTTGGCATTGTAGAAGATGATCAGCACGAGGCGATCGGTGCTGTCGCTGGCCCAGTACAGGTTCCCGGGCCGATCCGATGACCATCCCGAAGCGTTCGTCGAGACCCGATAGACTGCCGCCTCTCGGATCCTGCCCGTGGACGTCTTCAGTTGCAGATGCACTTCCTTCAGGTATTGCGCCTCCACCACCGCTTGGACAGCGGCGACGTTCTGATCGATCTCGGCCGGCGAATCCAAGTCGGTCCATTCCGCCACCATCCGGTAATCAGCAGCGAAGGAGGCGTACACCCGCCTGATGTCGTCACGGTTGAACGTGTGCGTCAGCGTGCTCGTCGTCATGCTCGTCGCTAGTCGATGGAAAAGTTATCGCCGAAAAGCTCCTTCCAGACGGCGATCGTCTCCCCCTTGCCCGGGAGGCCCTGTGCCCAGGTAATGGTCTCGTACGCCGCCTGTGCCGCGTCCACGAGCGCATCGCGCTCAGCCGGCTCGACGCGGGCCGAAACGTTGTTGTCGTCGTTCGCCGGATCTATGATCACAACCGGGTTCACGAACCGCGATGGGTCAGAGCCATTGAAGGCGACGCCGTTCCGCAGATCCCGCATGATGAAGAGGAAGAGCCGGCGGATACTCTCTTCGAGACCGGCGGCAGGGCCCTTGACCGCGACCAGATAGCTGAGCATCAGCTCGAGATAGAATGACTGGATGCCATCCAGCTCCTGCCAATGACGCCAGCGCTTCGCGAGCCGCAGCGTGGGAGCTAGGGACGCGTCGCGTGCCGCGTGAGCGCGGTAGTGGTCGAGGTGTACCTTGACGCTCGTCCTGACGCGATCGCCCGCCCGCGAATACTGAAGCCCGTAGTTGGCCTCATCGTCGAGAGCGACGATGGGCACAAGATCGACCTCGAGCCCGCTGCCCTTGAAGACGACGCCGAACGTCCGCGATCCCGAGTCATCGAAGTCGTCTTCGTGCTTCTGAGGGTACGCAGCCACGAGCAGCTTCTTGATCAGCCGCTGCAGCTCGACAATCTCGAACGTGTCTGGATTGTCGACATCGAAGTAGACTCCGATGTCTGCGTCAACGGGCCTACCGGCGCGCGGCCGGTTGCTCGTGCCCTTTTCGAGCGAGCCCGCCCGGCGGAACTTCTTGACCCGGTAGGATCCATCCTGTGCAAGCACGGCTTCCAGCTTCTCGAGGAGACGGTTCACCTGCTGCCTGTACGTGTTCCGATCCTCGCCCGGAAGCGCGAGTCTATTAGTGACGTAGCTGCCGAGCTGGGCATCGGTGAGTCTCATCGTGCGACCCCTTCCCACGGAAACAAACGGTTGAAGATCTCTGCCTGCTCGACGGCATCGTCGCGGGCGTTGTGGGTGTGCGGGCGGCGAGACCCGAGGTCGGGCGGCAGGTCGGTTCGACCAGCGAGTTCGAGAGGTACGCGCGCCTTCTGCTGGTACATGGTCTTCATGTCGAGCGCCCCCGAAAATCCGAAGGGCGACTCGCCGACGAACCGGACGAAGTACCAGTGAATGAACATCCAGTCGAAGACCACCGGATAGCCGACCATGACCAGTCTCCTCCCGTTCGCCTGGCCGTGCAGCCACTCCGCCGCAGCGCGCATGGCCGCCGTGGGATCGGTACCAGCACGCGCGAGCGCCGCCCGATCGAGGCCCGAGACCTTTAGCGCAGCAGCGTCGAAATCATCGCTGATCGGCTTCAGCTCCCGGTAGAAGGTCGATGCGACGGGATCCCGCGGCTCGAAGTGTGCGCCGTCGAACGTTGCCGCCACGGCGAACCCGAAGGCGAGCATCGAGTACGGCCCCGGAATTGGGCCGTCCGCTTCGATGTCGACCGAGATGTAGAGATCCTGCGACACGCTTCACGCCTTCCGTTTCTCAAGGGAGAACCGAGTCGACCCCTGCGCGCAGTGTGACGTTAGCTTTTCTAACATGATGTGTCAAGTATGCGTGCAGAGTGGTGGATTTGCCAGCGGGGAGGCTTTCCGGGCGCGCCCCAACGGAGCTCCTTGTCCGCCTCGGAGTTGGTGGCACCAGGGGAAAGGGGCACCGACAACCTGCTGTCCGACTCGCTAGTCCCCCGCCCGCTTCCCTGCGAACCGCTTCCTCCACCTCCCCAGGTCTACGCT
>JBJHBB010000178.1:4437-5384 GCA_050485265.1 Rhodothermales bacterium
GCTCTGCCCTCCGCTCGGGACGGGCTCCGCCGGGCGCCCCTCGCGTTTCCGGGCGAGAAACGCCGCCCAGTCCGCCCGCGGAATCCGCCACTCGCGGCCGTTGAGCTTGTACGCACCGGGGAAGTCGCCGTCGTGGATCCAGCCAATCACGGTGGACCGCTCCCGGCTCGTCGCTTTCATGATGTCCTCGACGCTGAGGTCGGGCATGACTGGATCGGAGCCGTTCCTTCGGATGGCGGGCTCGACGGTCGCCTCGTCCTGATCGAGGAGCTCGCCGATCCAGCGCACGGGGACGGTCGCATCTGGCGGCGCGGACTCGACCAGGAGGCGCAGGCGCTCGGCCAGACGCATCACCGCCTCCCCACCGGCCGCAGCACCGAGATGACGTCGGATGTCCGCACCGGCCCGAAGTACCGGGAGTCGTAGGCGTTCTGGTGGCTCGGGGAGAAGAGCCAGAGCTCGTCGCGTCCCAGGCGGTGATCCCCCCATACGTGGTGCGGCAGCGGCCGCCCGCGGCTGTCGTCCGCCGCCGTACCGCTGTTGGGCACCGGAACGCCGTTCACCTCGAGCCCGTCGCGGCTCACGGTCACGACGTCGCCCGCAGCCGCGAGCACGACCTTCCCGATGGGACGCGTGTTGCCGGCGCAGGAGCCCGGACCGAGGTAGCCGCGAGCCCGCGCGAACTCCGCCACCTCACGGGGAAGGCACGCATGCACGACGGAGCCAGGGACGGGAGACTCTGCCGTCACGCGGTAGACGCCGACGGGCAGGCTCGGGGAGAGGTTGAAGCGGAACCCGAGGAGCCCGAGGAGCGCGATCACCGAGGCCAGCGCGATCGTCGGCGCGAGGAGGTACGCGGCCTTCACGCGACCACCTCGCGGTACTGCGGGTTGGGATCGAACTGGCCGCGGAAGGCAGGGTCGCGCAGGTAGTCGATCCTCCTGGTG
>JBJHBB010000179.1:0-5376 GCA_050485265.1 Rhodothermales bacterium
CCTGAAGAGTGCCCGCTACGATGAGGTCGAGGAGGATATCCGCGGCGTTGTTCGCGCGGCCAAGACGGCCGGGCGGAATCACGTCCTGGTCAAGGTGATTCTGGAGACCGCCCTCCTGACCGATGAGGAGAAGGTCATCTCGTGCGTCCTGAGTCAGAACGCTGGGGCTGACTTCGTCAAGACGTCGACGGGTTTCGCAAAGAGTGGAGCTAGCCCTCAGGACGTGGCGCTGATGCGGCGGGTCGTCGGCGAGCGCATGGGAGTCAAGGCCTCGGGCGGCATCCGGTCGCTGGAAACGGCGGAGCAGATGGTGGCCTCCGGTGCCACGCGCCTTGGCGCGAGCGCGTCGGTCG
Source organism: Rhodothermales bacterium (assembly GCA_050485265.1). Lineage (GTDB taxonomy): Bacteria > Bacteroidota > Rhodothermia > Rhodothermales > JANQRZ01 > JBJHBB01. Next base: position 354 of record JBJHBB010000179.1, read on the forward strand.
CGATCGTACAGGGCGCCGACGCCGGATCGGGCTCCTACTGATGATCTCGTACCTGGTCGTCTCGGCTCACGGTCTCGCCGATGAGTGAGCAATTGGTTTTCGAGATCATTGGCTACGTGGCCTCCGTGCTCGTGGCCATCTCGCTGATGATGAGCTCGATCATCCGTTTGAGAGTGATCAATTTACTCGGTGCGATCACGTTCACGGTGTACGGCCTGCTCATCACCGCATATCCGGTGGCCGCAGTCAACGCCTTCATCGTGGGCGTCAACATCTATTACCTGTGGGGCGCTCGCCGCACGAAGGAGACGTTCCACGCGCTCGAGATCGACACCGAATCGGCCTACCTCCATCACTTCCTCGATTATCACCGAAAGGACATCGAGCGATTCTTCCCTGCGTTCAAGCTGCATGCCGTCAGACGCCCGTTGATAGTCATGGTCGTCCGCGACGCGACGCCCGCCGGACTTCTGGTCGGGGAGGTTCGAAACGACGGCACGCTCGATGTCGCCCTGGACTACGTTGCGCCGCAGTATCGCGATTTCAAGGTGGGGACGTTCTTGTTCGATGAGTCCTCGCATCTATTCGAGCGGCGTGGCGTAACGCGCGTCGTGACAACGTCCTCGAACGACGAACACAGACGGTACCTCGGGCGCGTTGGATTCCACGTTTCGGAGGCCGGCCTGTACGAACGCGCCATCACCACCAGCTGACCACCCCTACGCATGCACCACCTAAGACTAGCCGCCCTTCTATTACTCTGGATTGCCGGTTCGACCATCGCCCACACGCAGGCGGCGGCTGAGGCGCCACCGGCGCTCGAGGCTATCGTAGAGGCGGATCTCGAGCGCGACCTGTACGAGTTTGCTTCTGATTCCATGCGTGGTCGGGAGGCGGGGACCGTCGACGAGTTCAGAGCGGCTGCGTGGCTCGCGATTCGGGCTGCGGAAGCAGGCCTTGAACCTGCGGGACAGGACGGCACCTTCTTTCAGTTCTTCGACCTGCTCAGGCACGGTGTCACAGGCGAGAGCACGTTTCATGTGGGTTCACGGCAGCTGGTGTTAAGCGAAGACGTAGTGGCCGCTACGGCCGCTCCGGCGAGTCTCGAGGCACCATTGCGCGAGGTCGGGGAGGGCGTCGATGTGAGCGGCTCCGCAGCGATCATTCGGACGAGTCCGCCCACGGAGCTGACGGGCGTGCGGCCGGACATGGACGCTATGCAGCACTTCGTGAACGAGGCGATGGCGCAGCTTCCCATCGTCATCATGTCGGGCGCGGCGGCGGTCATCGCCGTGCCGGACTCTGTCACCGCGCAGTGGTTCACGGAGCTTGCCCACGTGATCGGTCGCGACTCGTACTCGCTCGACGGCGCCGGCCCGGCGATGCAGGTGCCCGTCCCGATTTTGATGGTGCATCCAGAGGCACTAGAGGGGCTCAACGACGAGGCCACCCTGCGGCTCGAGATCGTCACCAGCGCCAGCAGGTATCCCTCAGTAAACGTCGTAGCGCGCGCGCCCGGGACGGACCTGTCGGATCAGTACGTGCTCTTCAGTGCGCACCTCGACCACGATGGGATCGCCGAGGTGGACGGTGAGGAGCGCATCTGGAACGGCGCCGACGACAACGGCTCGGGTAGCGTTGCCCTCCTCGCAATCGGTAGGGCCTTTGCTGACCAACCAGCCCGCCGGAGCGCGCTCTTCGTCTGGCATGGCGCGGAAGAGAAAGGCCTCCTGGGCTCGCGCCACTACTCGGCTTCGCCGACCGTCGATCGTGACGGCATCGTTGCGGTGCTCAATGCGGACATGATCGGGAGAAATCACCCGGACACCACCGCCCTGCTGGGAGTGCGCCCGGGCAACCGCAACTCGCGAGACCTGGCCGAGGCGGCGCTGACGGCCAATGACCTTACGGCGCAGTTCGTGATCGATCCCTCGTGGGACGAGCCCGATCACCCCGAGAGGTTCTGGCAGCGAAGCGATCACTTCCCGTACGCCATGGCCGGCTTCCCAGCCCTCTTTTTCTCCACCGGGTTACATCCCCAGTATCACACTCCGGAGGACACGCCGGACCTGATCGACTACGCCAAGCTCACCCAAATGGCGCGGTGGATCTACGCAACGGGCTGGATCGTTGCGAACCGCGATCAGCCGCCTGCGCTGGACTGAGGTCGACTACCACTCTGAGGTCATCCAGGCGGTCCACCAAAGATCACGAAGCATCTCGGCGCCTGCGCTCAAGCGGTCCAGGGTGAACTCCCGGTGTTCGACACCCTGCGTGTTCGCACCGAACTGTTCCATCTGATCGAGTTCGTAGAGGCGCTCCACGAGTTGGTGAGCGTCCAGCAGAAAGCGCCAGGCTTCCTCGCGGACATCCTGAAGGACTCGTGCGTCGTTGAACACGGCACCGCGGACTTCTTCTACCTCGATGTTCTCGCGGACGTAGAGAGACTCGAAGCGACCGTGGAAGCCTCGCTCCGTGGTGAAGCCCCGCGGATTGTCACCCACCCAACCGTTGTGATGGAGCGTGGTGTGATGGGGGTTCGCACCGTCGGCGACGTAGTGACCGAGCACGCCCGCGTCGTTGATGATTCGCGCCTCGATCCACGCGCGAACCTCTTCGGACTCCGCTGCGCGCCAATCACGAAATCCAACTCTGAGTCGTTGTGTCATTTCGAGGATTCGCCACGGGAGCAGTCCGGGACCAGGGAGCGAGATGCCATGCGCAGACAGCGTGTCCATGTAGGCGTAACGAGTCCGCGCCAACAGCGCTCCCTCTGGCAGGCGCTCGAAGTTGATATAGTGCTCGGGGGCGTGGGCGCCATCCATCGCCGGGTCGAGGTCGCGCTCCGACCGGTTGCGCCAACGGTCGGGCTCGGGATTGAGGAAGGCAAGCTGTGCGGCGGACTCCCGGAAGAACATGGGCATGTCCTCGGGCAGCGTCTCTGCCGCCACCAGGCCGATCATCTCGTGCCCGTCGGCACCCCAACGAGCAAGATCATCCGCCTCGCCGGTCGGTAGCAACACGAGGGCGGGTGCAAGGAGGGCGAGGGCCAGAAAGCGCATTGCGACGTGGTTTCGATTCGCGGGCAAGATCGCGCCGAAGAATCTCTCGTGGCTGCCCCACTTCACGAGCGTAGGTGAATCAATTGAAAAACGCACCCAGCGCGCTTGCTGAGCGTCCCCAAGAGCGATTAGCTTTGCGACCTGTCCCCGAAGGTGGGGTCATTCCTCGGTAGCTCAGCGGTAGAGCATCCGGCTGTTAACCGGACGGTCGTAGGTTCGAATCCTACCCGGGGAGCAAGCGCGCCAGTTTGGACGCTTTGCCATTGCCCATGTGGCGGAATTGGTAGACGCGCTAGGTTCAGGACCTAGTGGCCGTTTAGGCCGTGGAGGTTCGAGTCCTCTCGTGGGCACCAGAAGCCCGATCCGTAGTCGTCGCGGATCGGGCTTCGTCGTTTTTCGCGGCTTAGGCGGCAGCGGCTGCGACTTCGTCCTGCTCAGCGTAGGCGCCGTTGCCGTCCTCGAAAATCATATCGAGGAGATGGATGACGGTCTTTCGCAATTCGGGCCGGGGGACGATAGCGTCCAGAAAGCCTTTCTCGAGCAGGAACTCGGCGCTCTGAAAGCCTCTAGGAAGGTCGCGCCCGATCGTCTCGCGGATCACACGGGGCCCGGCAAAACCGATCAGCGCCTCCGGTTCGGCGAGGTTATAGTCACCGAGCATCGCAAAGGACGCCGTGACCCCACCCGTTGTGGGGTGGGTCATCAGCGAGAGGAATGGAAGGCCCTTCTCACCAAGGACGGCAAGGTTGGCCGAGGTTTTCGCCATCTGCATCAGACTGAGCGCTCCTTCCATCATGCGCGCTCCGCCGGTTTGCGAGATGATCATGAGCGCTCGCCGCTCTGCCACGGCGCGCCGGATGGCCCGGGTGACGACTTCTCCGACGACCGAGCCCATGGACCCACCGATGAAGGTAAAGTCCATGGCCGCCAGCGAGAACGGATGACCTCCAACAGTGCCCGTGGCCGACACGATCGCATCGTTGAGGCCTGTTTGCTTTCGAGCGGCTTCGAGACGCTTGGCGTAGTGCTTGCGATCGACGAACTCGAGTGGATCGGATGATATCAGATCCGAATCATGGCGGTCGAACCGACCATCGTCGAACAGCAGATTGCAGTAGCCGAGTCCGGAGAGCGGGAAGTGGTGCCCGGCCGGCGTCACCATTGCGTTCTCTTCCAGGACGCGCTGGCTGACGGCCTCGCCCGACTTCGGGCACTGCCGCCAGTATCCCTCGGGGACGGCGTTCTGGTCGTCCTTGCGGGTCTGAATGCCTGCGGTCTTCCTCTGAAACCAGCTCATTCTGCTCAGGCGGCGTTGTCCTTGGGGGATGGGCGCTCGAAGATAGATCTGGCGCGTTTGCCTTCGAAAGGCTTCAGATAAGAAGGCTCGAAGGACGAAAGGTCGTCGACGGCTCCCTCTCCGTAGCGTTGCCAGGCGATTCGTCCAATGTGGACCGCGCTTGGACGCACGAGCGAGGGGTCGATCTCGCGAACACGTCCGCTAACGTCGATGGCAGCAAGGAGGTCCGAGGCGGCCTCTCCCACGACCCACGCGACACCGTCGGTACGAGGAAGCCAGTTTTTGAGCTGGTCCAGCTCGAGGGCCGTCGCCGGGCGGACCGTCTTGAGCCCGGCGACGGTTGGTTCGAACCCACCAACATAGATCTCACCGCGCCGCGAGCGGAGCGCAGGCACGATCAGATCACCCAGTCCTGCCAGGCCTGCCGCTCCCAACGCCAGGCCCTCGAGTGTCGGTACACCGATCAGGTCGGCACCTGTGGCAGAGCAGAGGCCCTTCGCCGTGCTTACGCCAATGCGCAAGCCGGTGTACGATCCGGGGCCGGCTGAGACGCCCACCGCACGCAAATCCGTCGCAACGCCTGCACCGGCGGCGTCAATGGATTGCTTGATCAGGGTGGCGAGCCACTCACCGTGTGCACGCGGCCGAAGCACCTCCATCACGG
>JBJHBB010000180.1:0-5342 GCA_050485265.1 Rhodothermales bacterium
CTGACACTCGCAGCACCTACGACAAGCGGCGGTCAGCACGTGCCATCATGGGTTCATGTCGTGGATTGACGTCGCCCAGGTCGAAGCACTTCCATCCTTCGTCATTCCCGCCCTTGTCGCGGCGGCGGTGGCCTTGGTCTTCGAGGTGCTGTTCAAGCCGTCCCTCGCCGTGCGGTCCGATCGACGCGTAGCCCGTGACCGCGGCCGACGCGAGGCAGCGGAGGCCCTCTGGACAGTCGCATCTCGTGCCGAGGTGGTGGCCCTGATGGGGCCTACGCCCGCCGGTAGCGGCCTCCAAATTCTTCAAGGGGAGCTAGATCGGCTCGAGCAAGAGATCGAGCTGGCGCGGAGTACGCTGGTCAGGAGTTGGTGGAGCACTCCAAAGGAGATTCCTGAACTGGCGACTGCTGGTCTGGCAAGGCCACGAGCCGTAGTTGCTGGCCTCGGCCCGAAACTCACGTCCATGGACACGACCCTCCCGAACTTGACGCTCTCTGGACCAATCGGGGTCGTCGAAGAGGACCTTCGTCGCGCGGAGGCTGAACTGGCCATCGCCGCAGCTTTCCTTGCGGCGGCGCCTCACCGACTTCTGCGACGCGGACTACTTCTCGTCAAGGCTCGGGAGCTGACAAGCGAGAACCGCGCGGCGGCAGAGAGGTCAGCGAAGGCCCCGGACGCCAACGAGCAGGCCGGAAGGGCGAGCACACATCCATCGCCGTGAATATGTGCGCGTCGCTCTCCGACGCGTGGCGCCCATAGCGACACGGCGGCAGAGCTGCGCGAAGGGACGCTCGGGCATCGTGCACATGCGGCGGTTGTTGCCCGGTCCAGGAACGGTTCCTGTCGACCCGCGACCGGAGGAGCACGATGCGGTGCAACGTGACCACATCGGGCCTTGCGGACAGCAGCCCGTCATGCCTCCGGGTGCGGCCCTGCTAGAAGCTGCGGTCGCGATCAAGGACCAAACTGCCCTCTACAAGCCACTCCCAGATCGGCTCCTCAGCCGGCTGGGTAATCCGTACGGGCGGTTTCTCGCAGGCCGGATCCTCGCAGTCAGCGAGAATGGAGGGAGGGTGCGGCTCACCTCCCCAGTAGCGCTCCCAGAACTCCGATTCATTGAGCGGCGCAAGGCCCTCGTCCGAAGCGGTGTTCGCCATCGTTACCCACGACATGTCGACGCGCAGGGATCGGACAACCCTTTCAGGTCGGAAGACTCGAACCTCGTCGAGTGGCCACCTTGAGGTATCGGCAGCGAGCTCGACGCTCCGCCTATCCGAGAAGAGGAAGAGGCAAGCTGCCCGAGAGGGTGCCGTCGGCGCTGTGCGCTGTCGTTCACGCTCGGCAGCGATCTCCACACGTCGACGCTCCGCGACGTGCAACGCCTGGATCACCCAGGGGCTGAGGAGCACGGTGCGACCCTCCAGTACCTCTAGCCAGTCCGGCGTCGACGGTAGGAGCCCGGGGCTAACCAGCCTGCCGCTCTCGTGCACCAGGCGGGCCACGACATGCTCGTTGAGGAAGTAGAAGTACTCTTCGGGGTGTGCCTCGGGATCATCTGCCATCCACGTCCTCCCCGACAGATCGATTGCGGGACTCTACAGACCTCCTGCGCGGACTCTGCGCCAGTACTCCCCTCACGCGCCGTCGCATGCCGTAGCGGGAGTCGTCGTGCTCGGTCCCATCCGTCACGTGGTGGCCGTAGTGCCGGCACATCGTCCATGCTCGCAACGTTGCCACGGCCCCGCATCTGGTGCGGGGCGACCGATCACGGACCGTCGGAACTGATCCGCGCCAGACCAGCGCGCAACGTCCGTGTCATCCATCCACTGCAGCTGGAGATGGATTCGCGCCGTCGAAGGTGGCCAGGCGAGTCTCGGTCGCGCCTGTGGCAGGTCCACCAACGACCGGGCTTGTCGCGGGACGTCTGGCCAGATGCCTCTGACGACGGGTCTGAGCCTCGCCGTACGAGCCGACACTGCACGCCCCACAGCCATGGTCAAGAACGGAACCGGACTCGAGACACAGGCGTCGCGCCGTCCTATCGTTCCGTGCATGTCCCGGTTCGAATGGTTGAGAACGCCCTGCGCCGTGTGCGACCAGCGTGCTGGCCGCGGGCACACGTGTCGCATGAAGGCCATCGCTCGGAAGAGCCGCGCAGTCGAGCCCCGATACCGGACGCCGGCCAAGCGCTTCTGCTGGGAGGGATGGCTACGCGACCGCCGCGGCTATCTCTGGCGCTGCGGCCACGATCACTTCCGCCAGGCTGACGCCCGACAGTGTGCGGCCAGATACCTCCGCCAGGTCCAGAAGGGGAACGAACCTCTACCCCACCGGCAGATCGACGACTCCATCGACTGGATGGGACGGCGCCCCATCAGAGGTATGACCGATGCCATCTGGGACGAGATGAAGGCCGCGGCCGACAATCGGTGCACCTACTGCCGTGAACATCGACCGCTGGTGAAGGAGCACGCCACACCGCTCTCGCGAGGCGGAGCGCATGACGTCAAGAACATCGTCCCCGCTTGCAAGCCCTGCAATCGACGCAAGGGGACGATGACGCGACAGGAGTTCCAGCGTCACCTCGCCAGTCAGACTCACCGATGACCGGCCCGCCCGCGTCGTCTCTTCAAGCGGCAGCTGGCACTGATGGATATGGCAGAACGCCCGTTGGTGCTACCCGGCGGTGAGTGCCATCGCCGTGACAGTGTGCGGGGCGGTCATGCTCGGCGCTCGCCCATAGTCAGTCGCGCTGCTTGCCTCCTGGCTTACCGACATCGAGGGTGGTCCGTCCCAAGGAGGGGTAACGATGGACTTCACACGCGAGGGTCTGGCAGCGGAGGGCTTCGTTGGGTTTGTGACCTGGAACGACTTGTTGTGGGAAGACGTCCCCGCTCGTCCGGGTGTGTACGTCGTTGTGAAGGAGTGCCCGGATTCACCCGAGGTTCTGAGCCGGAACCCAGCGGGCTGGTTCAAGGAGCGTGATCCGACGGTAGGGCAGGCGACTCTGGAGGCGGCATGGGTGGAGGGCTGCAGCGTCGTCTACGTCGGGAAGGCTGCCCGGTTGCGGACCCGGCTTCGGCAGTATCGTGACCATGGGCAGGGAAGGCGGGTCGGCCACTGGGGTGGCCGCTACATCTGGCAACTCGGAGGTAGCGGCCACCTGCGCGTCGCCTGGAAGACCACCGATGAGGATCCACGCTTACTGGAGCAGGAGATGCTCGTCGCCTTCCTCGAGCGCTACGGCCAACTGCCGTTCGCGAACCTGAAGCGCTGAGAGCCCAGGCATGGCAGTGAGTACGCGCGCGGCTGGATGCGGAAGCGTCCGTGCATAGTTGACGCCGGCTCACTGCGGCACCACTTCGCCCGATTGCGGCCCTCTGCATCAGGGTTGTGAAGGTGGTTGCCCCTAGCCAGCAGTGAGCGGACACGAGCCGTGCTGCGGAGATGTGTCTCAGATCCGCAGCTCCGCCAGCGTCGTGATGGTCTTCACGCGGGGTCCTGGCTCGCCTTCCGCCTGGGGTCGGTTCAGCCATACGGCGCCCATCCCCGCCGTTGCCGCCGCGTTCGCGTCGGTCTCCATACGGTCGCCGACGTACACGCATCGCTCGACGGGCTGACCCGCGAGCCGTGCAGCCGCGATGAAGATCTCGGCCTCGGGCTTCGACGCGCCGATGTCGGACGAGGCGACGACCGGATCGAAGTATCCGGTGAGGCCGAGTTGCGCCAGCTTCCGTTGTTGTTGATCGAGGTCACCGTTGGTGATGACACCCAGAGGCACGTCGCCGAGTCGCGCTAGGCAGCCATTGACGTCGGGAAACCGACGCCACGCGTCCTCGTAGGCTGCCAGGTAGGTCGCGAAGACCGTGTCGCACTGCTGGGCCGTTGGGCGGGCGGCTCCAGCGTGGTGCCAGAGCTCACGGACCCTGGCCCGTCGTTGCTCCACGAACGTCAGTCGACGGTTGAGGTACTCGGCGAACCAGTCTTCCTGGAGCCGCTTCCAGGTGGCACGCACCTGCTCAGCTGCAAGACCGCCGAGGTCGTCGCGGTAGGCCGCCCGTAGCTTCTCGACAGCCTCGTCGGCGGCCGACTCATGGTCCAGAAGCGTCCCGTCGACGTCGAAGAAGACCACGCCCACGTCGCCTCTAGCACCGAGCTCTACCGTCATTGGGGCCAGCCTATGTCGAGTCGCCTCTCGCCCGCGGTTCCGCTCGAGACCGTGACTGTGGGCGCGTGGCTCGGTTAGCAACACCGCGCAAAGCGCCGACTGCATGTCGCAGTGGCTTGGCAGACTGGCGGAGCTCGCGAATCACGCCCTTCGTCGATCTGAGGAGAACAGTTGCAGGATCCAGTGATCGCCCTGCTGGGCGCTGTAGCCGTGGCGATCATCACTACGGCGGCGCAATGGGCACTGCATCATCGAGAACAACGCGGAGCAAAGGCGCGGTGGCACGCCGATCGCCGGTTTCCTGCGTACGTTGAATTCCTTGCGACGGCAACCGAGCTCTCCGCGCTGATAGGCAACCACGCCAGCCTCTTGGCGTCCGGTTCGCGGCTCCGCCCCTGGGAGCCTCTCGTTGGGATGTGGCTCACTCGGCACATCCCTCGACTTCACGGTGCGTGGGCCTCCCTGACGAAGTCACAGGCCGAGATCCGGCTGCTCGGCACTAGCGACGTCGTTGCAGCAGCCGAGGAACTCCTCTCCACCATTGAGCAGGCGCTTTCCTCGGTGACGCGACATGGGCAAGCGCAGGGGACAGCGGGCTTGCCTGATGACCGTGCAAGACGTATCGGGTCCGCCATCGAGCGGATGCGAGATGCCTGTCGCCATGAACTCGGCCAGGCGCGACTTGAAGCGCTCCCGGCTCCGCGAGGCTCTGGGTCGCATCGAGCGATTGTCCGCGCCTAGTGTTCTCTGATGCGAATTGCGGGCGAGGGGAGAATGCCATGTCGAAGTACAGCGCTTTGCCCCGCCGACCGGAGCGCGAGGCCGGCCCCTCGGGCGAGATGACGTTCGATAGATGGACCACATCGTCGGTGGCCTGCCGGCCTCGGCGCGTCGCTACTCGGCGTGGTGGTCCAATGAGCGCGAGGGCACGCAAGTTCAGGCTCACGCGTGGATGGACGCAGGTTGGCGCGTCGAGACGTCAACCTTATCGCTGACGTAGTTGTAGTTCGCAACCTTGGACCTTCGCGGTTGCGAACGCCGCCGCGCGCAGCCAGATGGCCGTTGGTGCAACGGGGATCGGAAAGTCGTCCTAGACGGGGCGTTCCACCTACCATCGACAAGAGACCTCGGTGGGTCATGCGGGATCGAACCGCTGCCCAGGCAGGCTGGGACG
>JBJHBB010000181.1:0-3072 GCA_050485265.1 Rhodothermales bacterium
ACATTGGACAGCACTACTACGAGTGGCGATATGAAACCGCATCTTCGCCCGAACCGCCGGCCGATGCCGATGTCGGGGAGGCGCCCGATTTCATGCCGCCGGATGATCAGGAACTCGGACCTCCGATTCCGGGCGCCTGCGAGGCTTCCGATCAGGCTAGATTGATTCAAGTCTCCGACGGTCTCGGGAATGTGAACCCCAATTCCTGGGCGCAGGGTACCGGCGGCGACTGGTCGGATGGATTCGATGCTTCCCCAACGGTTGCGCCGGGAACCGAGTTGAATCTATCGGTTTCCGCGACCGGTGATTGCGGCCCACTGGAGTTCCGGGTTCAACGATATCGGGCCGGGGATGAGATCGAGTTCCTCAGCGGCTGGACCGAGTCCACAGAGATTCCTTACGTGATCGTTCCTGAGGACGCCGGCGACTACCTGATGCTCATAATCGAGGTTCGAAATCAGGACCCTCGACGGCACTTTGACGACCGAGACGACTATACGTACCTGACGTACCTCGTGGATTAGAGCGTGAAAGTCAGGCTACCGCAGACGTTCCTGCTCAAGTTGCATACTCGCCTCAATAAGGACGGGCAGGGCGTTGGTGATGAGGTCGATCCCCGTGACCGTTTCGTTGAGATCGTCAGCGATGACTCCAGCAAGAAGATGATCCGACGCATCGCGGAATCCCAGCGTCGCGGCGTGGAGCGAGCGATACGATTCCAGATTTTGCTCACCTGGCTGCAATTGTTCGACACGGTCGTGGGCGGATTTCCAGGCGTCCATCTCCGCTTCGAACGCCGAGAGCCATTCGGGATCATCCGGTGAACTGGCCACCATGAGCTCCGAGTACCGCTCCAGTGAGCCAAAAACCAGGTTGACGATCTCGGCCGCTTCTGCATCGTAGTCGTTCGCGTCTCCAAGCGTTTCAACTTCAATGTCCGCTTCCGCGGTTTCGGTGGGGGATGGTGTGGCCGTTGGCTCGGCGGTTGCGGTCGGTTGTGGCATCGCAGTGGGATCGGGGTCTGGAGCGATTTCGACAACATCGATAACGACAGGCTCCAGGGCCTCGGCCTCGATCTCTGAACTCTCGATGGTCACGAACGCCATCACAAGGCCGATTGCGAGCGCCAGAATCGCGATGCCAATGCCGATGACGATCAAGAAGACCGCACACCCTCCTCCGGTATCGGATGAAGTGGCGCCAGCGGTGTATGGAGTTCGAACGTTTTGAGACATCGAAAAATCCCCGTTATTATTGCAACGGAAGGCGCGCGAACAAGAACTTCTGGCAGGTGCCCATGTCGATGTTCCAGTTCGCGCGCCGCTCTGTCTGGGTTAACATCGGATCAAGCCAACAGTTACGCGGTTTCCGTGATTTGTTCGAAAGCGACTCGACTGAAGGGTGTCGCTCGACCATGAGTCGATCACCGAGCGCTGCTACCTCTCTCCGCTCCAGGTGGATCATGATAGTCGCGCTCGTCGCGGCGGTGGTCCTCGGTGTCGCCAGGCTCGGATCCGGGTTGATCGACCAGTCGGACGGCGGCCGCGCCCCGGCGCCGGATTGCGAATCAGCGATCGCCTGGGAGGATGCGCGCGGATTCGAAGGCGAGCAGGCGACGGTGCGCGGCCCGGTGGTCGGCGTGGCGTTCGTCGAAGCGGTAAGCGGGCAGCCAACGTTTCTGAACGTCGGTGCGGATCATCCAGATCCGGATCGCTTTACGGTCGTTATCTGGAACGATGTCCGACGCTCGTTCGACACCCCGCCTGACATCCAATTCTCAGGCGTCGAAATCTGCGTCGCGGGCGAGATCAGAATTCACGACGGGTCTCCCCAGATAGAACTCGAAGGCCCCGCATCGATCCAGGTCGCCGATTGATCGCCCTTGAGATCAGCTTCATGTTCTTGCCGTCCCGGTTGTCCTATCATCGCGATTGAATGCCAGGTCGTTAGAAGCAGGGAGCGGACGGGAATGCGAATAACAGGAATCGATCCGGCGACGACCTCTCAGGAGATCGCGCGTGTCCTCGAAGCGCAACGCAAAAAGTGGGGCCGGTCGCTGTCGAACCATCTAGTCTACGCCAGAGTTCCATCAATCTTCTGGGGCGCCAGAGCTATGTGGGGCGGACTGGATGCCGCTGGGTTCATCGATGGCGCGCTTGCGGCGCTGATTAACCGGCGGGTCGCGATACTGAATGGATGCGCCTTCTGAGCGGATCTCCAGGCTGCCGTTGGCAGTCAGCTGGGCGTACCGTTCGAGAAACTCGATCAAATCAGGGACTGGGAACAGTCCGACGTGCTTAACGAGATCGAACGGCTCGCGCTCGAATACGCCGACGCCATGACGCTGAGCGACAGAGATGTGAGCGACGACCTGTTCGAGCGGCTCGGGAGCGTGTTCAGCGACGAGGAGATCGTCGCGCTTACCGCTGCGATCGCCTGGGAGAACTCGTCCAGCAAGTTCAATCGAGCGTTGCGCATTCCGGAACAAGGCCTCTGGAAGCCAGACGGAGCGTAGGGCTAACCCCTGTCGCCAGGCGGGTCCGGGTCATGCGATGTTCGCCGGCATTCCCGCGGGCGGATCTTCGCCTTTCAGCAATCGAACGTCGGCGTTGACCATGATTTCGACCATCTGCTCGAAGGAGACGGATGGTTCCCAGCAAAGTTGTCCGCGGGCGGTGCTTGCGTCCCCGACGAGCAAGTCAACCTCAGCGGGACGGAGGAAGCGCTCATCGAGCGTTACATGGTCCTTCCAGTTCAGACCGGCCGCGTCGAAGGCAAGCTTGCCCAGTGTCTCGTCCGAGCGCCGTGACAGCTCCGAGAAGCCGATGCCGGCGATGGCGACCTTGCCCTTGCCGGACCACGTCATGTGAAAGCCTCCGCCTTGAATTGCGGCAGCACCGTGCCGTCCGGCATGGTCTCAAAGGTCACGTGCACGGGCATACCGATGGTCACGGCCTCGGTCTCGGTACCGGGCAGGTTGGTGAGAAGCAGCAGGTGCTCCTGCTCCTCCAGCTCGACCAGGGCAGTGAGGTACGGCACCGATTCCTCGAAGCCCGCGACGCTCTTCTGATG
>JBJHBB010000181.1:3082-3715 GCA_050485265.1 Rhodothermales bacterium
ATTACGGTGAACGACCAGACCTTTCCCCGCCCCGACACGATGGCGAACTCGAGGTGGGTGGACTGACATCGGTCACAGCGCGGCTTCGGTGGGTGGTTGTAGTACTCACACGCGTTGCAGCGCTGGATGGCAAGCTTGCCCTCCCGTGTGGCGTCCCAAAACGCCTGGGTCAGCTCGCTGGGCTGCGGTATGGCGCGTTGAGGCTCGCTCACAGGTCGATCCGGACGTCGGCTGCTGGGTACTCCGGTGCCATCGGGCTAACGGATGCCCAGCTCGCCCAGCACTTCGTCCGTGTGCTGACCCATGGCGGGTGGCGGCGTGTGCACGCTGAGCACCTGGTTGTCGAACTGCCACGGGGGCCGCATGACCGTCACGTCGCCGCCACCGTTGTAGCCCGGCACCTCGCGCAGGAGGTTGACGTGCTGCGTCTGCGGGTGGGCGAAGAGGTTCGGATAGTCGTTGTGGCGGTAGGCGTTGCCGCCGTGCTTGTTCAGCATCGCGGACACCTCGTCCACGGTGAAGTTCTGGAGGAAGCGCTCCCAGAGCGGCCTGTAGATGTGACCCTGCCGCGAGTTGGCGCCGACCTGCGTGCGCGCCAGGTGCTGTTCTTCCGGCGAGAGGACGTTCATACCG
>JBJHBB010000181.1:3725-5318 GCA_050485265.1 Rhodothermales bacterium
GACCACCATCGTGACGGCGCCGTCTTTGCACTGGTAACCGGTGTCCGGCGGGCGAATGTAGCTCTCGTTGTGGAAGCCGAACCACTCGTCCGGGTTGGATAGGGCGGCCCAAAGCGTGGAGCGCATCATCACCATGCAGCCAAAGAGGGACACATCGACGCGTTGGCCTTCGCCGTCGCGGAAGCGTCGCCAGAGCGCGGCGAGGATCCCCTGTGCCGCGTAGATGCCGGTGTAGCTGCTCGCTGCGTCGGTGCCGAGGCGTATCGGCGGCTCGCCGAGGGCGCCGAAGGACGTCGTGGCCTCCGCCGCCATCTGGGCCGGGAGCTCCGCGCCGGGCAGGTCTGCCATCGGACCATTGGGGCCCCAGCCGCTGATGCGGCAGTGCACCAGCCGGTTGTTGCCTGCGACGACAGACGCGACGTCCAGACCGAGCTCGCGCGTGAAGTCGACGTCCTCGATCAGGGCGTCGCTCTGCGCGACGATCTGCCGTAGTCTGTCGAGGCCGTCGCTGCTAGCCAGGTCGATGCTCACGCTGCGCTTGTTGCGGTTGATCGCGACGAAGAGGGCGCTCTCGCCGCTGTCCCAGAAGGGTGGCATGGTGCGAGCAATGTCGCCCTCGCCCGTCTCTACCTTTATAACGTCGGCGCCGCCATCGCCCAGGTGCATGCCGGCGACAGCGCCGGGGATGCCCTGGGAGAGCTCTACGACTCGAAATCCCTCCAGCGGTCCCTGGGGCATCAGGAGCCTCCCGCGGGGACGGCTTCCGTCGCCATGATCTCGTCCAGGATCTCGCCGGTGTGCTTGCCGGCCTCGGAGGTGGGCAGCACGCTGGCCGGTGTGCGAGAGAAGGTCCACGGCAGGCCCGTGGCCCAGACGTCGCCCCAGGCTTCCGTGTGCACCTTTTCGATGTAGTGGTTCTCGGTCACCTGCGGGTGGTAGATCAGCTCTTCGAAGTTCATGATGCGGGCGCAGGGAACACCGGCCTTGCCAAGGGTGAGCTGCCACCAGCGTGACGGCTTCGTGGCGAAGACGGCGGCGAGCCGGGCGCTGATCTCCTTGCGTCCCGCCACGCGACCTTCGATCGTCTTGAATCGCTCGTCCTCGTAGAGGTCCTGGAGCCCCAGCGCCTCGCACAGTCCTTGCCACTGCTTCGGGGTCGCGGCCTGGATGCCGATGTACGTGCCGGCCTCGCAGAGGAACGCCTCGCTCGGGGCGACCGTGGATGCGGCGCTACCGAGGATGGGAGGCTGCTCGCCCGTCGCGAGGTACTCGCCGATCTTCGTCGCCTGCACCGCCGTGCCTGCCTCGATCATGTTGAGGTCAATGCGCTGGCCGCGGCCAGTTTTCTCGCGCTGGAGCAGGGCCATGAGGATGGCCATGGTGGCGTAGTTGCCGGTCGTCGCGTCCATCTGAGTGAAGTGGCGGTAGACTTCCGGCCGGCCACCCTCGGCGCCGCTGTTGCCCGCGTAGCCCGTGAACGCCTGAATCTGGGGGTCCGCCGCGGTGCGATCGGAGAGCGGACCGGAGGTGCCCCAGCCGCAGATCGTGCAGTAGACGATGCCGGGGTTGATCTCGCTCAGAGCTTCATAGCTC
>JBJHBB010000182.1:0-5297 GCA_050485265.1 Rhodothermales bacterium
GACATCTCCGAGTAGCGGGCGGACGAGGATTTCCTCGACCACCGTCCTTTCGGACATTGCGTGCATAGCCACGACGAGTTCTGCAATATCGACGGGCGGCATGAATCGCTCCTCTTCGATGCCGCTGGTCGACCACGAGTCTGTATAGGTAGCACCGGGCATCAGTGTCATCACGCGAATCCCGTGCTCCCGTGTTTCCTCTCGGAGTGCACGAGCCAGTCCCAGCAATCCGTGCTTAGCTGCGCCATAGGCCACGCCCCTCGGATAGCCAACAATGGACGCGACGGAGGCCATGAAGAACACGTCGCCGCTGCCTCGTGCCACCATCCCCTTCAGGAAGGAGCACGTGACCAGGAAGGCGCTGGTGAGGTTCGACTCGAGTTGCTCCCGGAAGTCAGCAGTGCTCATGTCGAGCACTCCGCCGGGCCGAAAGGAGCCGGCATTGTTCACTACGACGTCGGGCACGCCCAGGTCTGCAACCACCGCGGACGCCATTTCGGAAACGGCCTCTTCGTCGGTCACGTCGCACGGGTAGGCGACGGCCTCGGCATCCAGCGTCGCGCACGCTAGCGCGACCTGGTTGAGCTTGGCCTCTGATCTCGCCACGAGGGCGAGTCGCGTGTCCGGGACGGAGCGCGCGAACGCCAGCGCGACCTCCTCCCCGATTCCCTGACTTGCACCGGTGATGAGGACGAGAGGCATGACTCGAGGACGATGGAAGAGAAGATCGGGTGAGCGCTGTCAAGAGCCACGGCGTCGCGCAACGCGTGTTCCTCGAATACAGAGTCTGCGCCCCTAGTGCCCGTTGATGAGGCGGAGGAATTCAGCCCGAGTGTGGATGTTGTCGATGAAGACCCCTGACATCGCCGAGGTCGTCGTGACGGAGTTCTGTTTCTCCGCACCCCGCATCATCATGCAGAGGTGTTGGGCCTCGATGACCACGGCCACCCCCTCTGGTCTGAGCACGTCCTGCAGACACTCCCGAATCTGGTGCGTCAGTCGCTCTTGAACCTGCAACCTCCGGGCGAACACATCCACGACCCGAGGAATCTTGCTCAACCCAACGATGCGGCCTTTGGGGATATATGCGACGTGCGCCTTGCCGAAAAACGGAAGCATGTGGTGCTCGCACATCGAGTAGACCTCGATGTCCCTGACGAGAATCATCTCTGAGTACGGCTCCTCGAAAAGGGCCGACTCGAGGATGGCCTTGGGATCCAGGCCATATCCGTGGGTGAGAAACTGCCAGGCCTTAGCCATACGAAGGGGCGTCTTGACCAGCCCCTCGCGCGAGGGATCCTCGCCGATGAGGCGGAGCACGTCGTGCGCATGCTCCGACAATTCGGTGATCTTGACCTCGTCGTAGACGTCACGGCGCTCGTACTGCTCGCGCGCTTCCACTGAGACGTTGAACTCTGAATCTGTTGGTGACACGGTTGGACCGGGTATGATGGCGGATTACTCTCCGCGGTATTCAGCGACGTTGTGCTCCGTCTCCCAGATCTTGACGGAGACGAGCCGACCGGCGGGCAGGTGGCCCTCCAGTTCCTTCCAGATCGCTACGGCGAAGTTCTCGGTGGACGGCAGGACGCCGTCCATGAAGGGTACGTCCAGGTTCAGATTCTTGTGATCGACGCGGTCGACGACACGCTCGTGCACCACCCGCTTCAGGTCAGCCAGGTCGATCACGTATCCCGTTTCAGGGTCCGGCTCCCCAGCCACCGTCACTTCCAGGCGGTAGTTGTGGCCATGCCAGTTCGGGCTGTTGCAGACGCCGAACGTGGCCCGGTTCCATTCGTCGGACTTCCGAGGATTGTGCAAGCGGTGCGCCGCATTGAACCTCACAACCCGGGTGACGTGAACGGTTGGCATGGACGAAATTGCTCGTGCGAACGAGGATTGGGCGTTCTGAACCCGACCATCCAGCGGACGTTCCGGGGCCTGACAGCGTACCTTCGACGGCATACCCGCCAGTCATGAGCGACACCCTCTTCCAGAAGATCGCCGCAGGTGAGATCCCCGGGGACATACTCTTCGAGGACGATCAGTGCTTCGCGCTGCGGGACATTAATCCCCAGGCGCCGGTCCACTTTCTGGTGATTCCCAGAGAACCGATCACGCGTCCGGACGAAATCTCACCGGGCCACGAGGCACTGGTCGGACACCTGTTCGTCGTGGCGAAGCAAGTCGCACAAGAGCAGGGACTGACGGACTATCGACTGGTGATGAACAATGGTTCGGAGGCTGGCCAGTCCGTCTTCCACATCCACCTGCACGTCCTTGGCGGCCGCCCGATGAAGTGGCCACCGGGATGAGTTCCTCCTCGATCTGCGCGATACCGTCGCGTCTTCCTCGCACATGATTACCGTCCAGGACGTTCGGCTGTCTTATAACGGGAAGGAGGTCCTTCACGGGATTTCGTTCGATGTCGAACCTGGCACCATCGCCGGATACGTAGGACCAAACGGCGCCGGAAAGACCAGCACGATGCGATTGATCACCGGCACTCTCGAGCCGGACAGCGGACGGGTGATCGTGGCCGGGGTGAACGTGGCTGAGGACCCGCTTGAAGCGAAGCGGCGCTTCGGGTTCGTGCCGGAGCACGGACACATGTACGAGAGCTTCAGTCCCGACGAGTACCTGGTCTTCGTCGCCCGACTGTACGAACTGGACGAGGACGTCGCCGCTGGACGTATCCGTGCGCTGCTTCGATTCTGGCAGCTCGACGACAAGCTGCACGACAAAATGGTCGGATTCTCGAAGGGCATGCGGCAGAAGGTGCTTCTCTCGGCCGCCTTGTTGCACGTACCGCCGGTACTCTTGCTCGACGAGCCATTGTCCGGCCTTGACGCCGAGGCAGTCCTGCTCGTTCGCACGCTGCTCCGCCGCTGGGCCGAAGCGGGGCATACCGTTCTCTACTCATCGCACATCCTGGACGCCGTAGAAAAGGTCGCAGATCAGGTCATCGTTATTCGCGAAGGCCGGATCATCGCCGACGGCTCCCCAGAGGAGCTCAAGAACCTGACCGCCGCCGCATCGCTGGAGTCGGCTTTTTCCCAGATGACCGCAACCGATGACCTTCTCGAGCGCACCGACCGTCTCATGACGGAGGCGTTCTAAAGGATGAAGACGCTGGGTCTGACCGGTGGCATCGGTAGCGGCAAGTCGACCGTAGCACGCCTGTTTGATGAGCTGGGTGCGAAGGTTGTCTACGCCGACGAAGAAGCCCGTCGATTGATGCAGGAGGATCCGGAGCTGCGAGACGAACTAATCAGCGCATTCGGAGAGGGGACATTCGACGAGACCGGGCGGCTAAATCGGGCTTACCTCGCGGGTCGCGTATTCGGAGACGACAGAGCCGTGGCGCAGCTCAACGCAATGGTGCACCCTCGGGTGAAGGCGTCCTTCCCCGAGATTCGACACGCTGCGGAGCAGAGTGGAGCCCCCCTCCTGGTCTATGAAGCCGCGTTGCTGGTCGAAGCGGGACTGGACGAGCGATTCGACGCGCTCGCCGTGGTCGATGCCCCAGTAAACGTCCGCGTCAGCCGTGTGACGGCGCGGGATAATGTCAGCGAAGACGCCGTCCGCGCCCGCATGAAGCACCAGAGCGACCCCGACAACGTCATACGGATCGCGACGTTCGTCATCGATAACTCAGGGAATGAAGACACTCTACGCCCCCAGGTGGAGGAAATCTTCCGCACCTTGGTTGGTGGTGACACAAATGAATGAGCCCCGACCAGCAGTGCCAGTCGGGGCTCACGTTCAGCAAGGAAAGGCTATCAGCCCTCCTGTAGGCGCTCGATGCGGGCAATGACGTCCGCTGCGAGCTCTTCATCGGCCTGGGTGGCCATGATGATCATGTCATAGCGGTCCGCCTCGAGCCCGGCGTCGGCGATGATCTCAGTCGCATCCTCAGCGAAACGCTGCTGGACGTTCTGCATCTCTGTGGGGTCCTCGACCTCACCATACTGCATCTGGTACTGCGTGCGCAGCGCTTCGACACCTACGTAGGCCTCAGCGAAGGAGTCCAGCTCCTCGTCCGAGAAGTCGGTCTCAACGGCCTGCGGAGTGGGCGGCGGGGGTGCGGTCTGCTGCGCGAATGCGGTCGGAGCAGCCAGGAGCATGGCAACGGCAGCGATCCCGAGAACGCGAATCAGGGGGCTTGACATAGTCTTTCGGATAGGTCACACGTAATTGCGAGAGAAACCCACGGGGCGCGCCCGCAGGTGTTCCGGTCCCTGTGGTCGGTCACCGGCGAGACTTCCGAGAGGAGGCTAGCACCCGCGGGCGGTCTTCATACTGAGCGGCCAACCTGACTCATACAGGCCATCGGGGGACTCTGAATGAGACCCTGTGGGTCATGCATTTAAATCCTGTGATTTTGCGTTCCGAGTGGTCGCGGTCCGATTGCGCGTTCGCCTGGGATAGGGGATTCTGGCTTCCGGGCATCGAATACGCAATGGGGAGATTGCAACTACCGGAGCAACCCATGCCCAAGCGAAAGTTCAACGGCCCAGTTCTATATCGGGCGCGCTTCCGTCACCAGATCGAATGGATGACCCACTGGCTCGTCAGCCGGAGTCGACTGCGCCTGCGCCAGATTGAGAGCCGATACGAGTAGCCCTATTCACTAGAGGTTGCAGTTCGCGCTGCAATTACGCTTTCATCCTCCCCCGTCGCAACTAAGGACGGGATGAGCACGGGTAAACGGACATTCGACTCGCGGAGTAGATCGATGAGGGTCGAACTCAAACGCCCGCTGACCCGCGTCATCACGAGTTGGTCTTCCGAGAGGACTGTCACAAAGAGATCAGTAATCTCAGGCCCCCGGGACCTGTAAAGCACCCAGACGGCCTCGCCGTCCTGTCGCACCGTAGCCAGGTGGTCCCAACCGTGATGATCGACCCGTCGCTGAAGGACTGTCGGCATGCGCAGATTGGCAGCGTCGAAGTGACCGTCGACGCGGTATTGTCCCACGTGAACACGACGCACGCCTCTGAGGATCACCCTCACTGGTTCATCGCGCTCCATTACGAGGCTTCCGAGCGTGCGAGCCAGTCCGAGACCCACGGCCCCGACCGCAAACGACCTCCCGCCCCGGATCTGCGCGTCCGGTAACTGTTTGGACATGTCGTTGCGGACGCTTATGAGTTCCGAGGAGGCACAACCCGCCACCACCGGAAGTGCAACGAGGCCACCAAGCAGAGCAACGGTCATTGACAGGGATCGGCGATTCATCGGCCTGAAGCGGTTGCGTGCTCGAGGGCGGGTACGTTGAAATGCTTGCCGAGGCG
>JBJHBB010000183.1:0-5296 GCA_050485265.1 Rhodothermales bacterium
TCCAGCGCTGCGAGCGCGGACCCTGTCGTCAACGTACTGCGCACATCCAGGTCCTCATCGAGTTGCCTCAGCAGTCCTCGAGGGGCAGGACCACCCCGTTGGTGGGCCAGCACCACCCATCCCTCAGTCTCGCGACCCGCCCTTCCCGCGCGGCCTACGGCGTTCAGGAGATCTGCTGGCTCGATAATCGTCCGAAACGACTGGCCGTCGTAGTAGCCGCGATCGCACACGATCACAGTCCGCACCGGGAGATTGACTCCCTCCGCGAGCGTCGTCGTTGCGCAAACCACATCCAACAACCCATCTCGTGCAGCGTTCTCAATCTCCACTTGCACATCGAGCGGAAGGGCGGCGTGGTGATACGCGATGCCGTGTCTCAGAACCGTAGTGAGAGGGTGTGCACCACCTAGACGTAGTTCGGCCAACTGCGACAGTGATTCCAACTCGTCCACCGTTGGACGCCCCTCGGCCAGCGCAGCTGCCTGGTCTTCGGCCGACTTCTTCGTCGCGTGAATTGTGAGGACGGAGCCAGCATGAGCGGCAAGCTCAATAACAGGACGCATCTGGTTAGCACGAGGCGGCCGGTCGACGCTCGCGCCATGCCGGACGACCTCCCCCAGTGGTGCAGCACGACGCGCGACGGCGCGACCCCCGTCGACATACAGCTCCACAATCCCCACCAAATCGGTCACCCAACGTTCGTTGCGCTGTCGCCCTTGAGGAGGGACGACGCGCCTCGTCGACTCATCCTCCGACGGGGTGTACGTGGCATGAAGTCTTCGGGGCCCACGCCAGCGCGTCATTGCGGTTTCCGGCACATCACCGGCATCGACCCAGGCCCTGATGCTTGCGGTTCCGCCCGCGGCCGCCGACATGAGGATGAGCCGATGGTCGCGACCATCCGTCAGTTCATGCAGTCGGGCGACCGTCGTCTCGAAGGTCCAGCCACGCGCAGGGTCACTCACGAGATGGGCTTCATCGAAGACGAACAGGCCGAATTCGGAAAGCAGCTGGTTCTCATCGGCTCGGAGCCGCCCGGCCAGCCGCTCGGGAGTCATGACAACCACCGATGCATGCGCTCGTTCAGGGTCCCCTTCGGGGCCATCGTCGCGCACTGACTTCCGCACAGTCCATAGCCGACGCGCCAGTGCCTCCCGGATCTCACGGCAGAGGCTGTGAGTCGGTGCGACAACACAGACTCCCGACGGCTCAGACGCCAAATGCTCCGCGATGATGAGCTGAGCCAGAAGCGTCTTGCCAGAACTCGTCGGGAAGGTGAAGACGGAACGCTTCACTTCCCTCCGCAGGGGGTTGCGGTTCTGGTCCGACAGCAGCTCAACCTGGGGCGGCCAGAGCGCGAGGACTGGAGGCTCGCCCAGAGTCATGGCCTGCGCGGCGGCGGGTGCAGTGCCCTGAGGAAGTACGGCCCAGACCGAGGAGCCACCCAGATCATCACACAGGTCCAGTAGGTGCGCTGCTACCCATCGTGAATCAAGGTCCGAGGTGGCGGCCGGATGGTTGGTAGCAGCCAGGTACTCGGCACGCGCCGTCTCTAAGTTGTCCCCATCGCCGGATGTCAGATAACGCTGCAGATGCCTGGTCCCCTCAAGTACTCCGATGGCCGAAGACAGAGGCGAGTCTGGCCTTTCCTCTAGGAGGCTTCGCGTATCCAGTTGAGTTGTCAGGGTCCGCAGCAACTCCATTGTGGCGGCACGATTCAGGGTCAAGAGTGCGCATCCAAGCTCCAGTGACGCCTGGCCTGGCTGTCGCCGCAGTGAGGCGCTCGGCCTCGGCAGCTTCCTTCCCAACGCGGTGGCATTCGGGAGTCGATCACCGCGGATGTAGCTCACCTGGGACGCGAAGGTCATCACCAACTGCTGGCCGTAGCCAACCTCCAGGTCGCGGAGGGCAAGGTCGAAGATGTGAGCCGCGACTGCGTTGGCCTGGACCTGCTGATCCGGGTCGTAGATCTCCAGGGCCATTCGCGCGGTTCCCACGTGGTGGAGGTTCCATGCCGTGTTCAACAACTCGGGTGGCAAGGATTCCTGGCCGGCGAAGAATGCATCCACTTCTGCAGCGGCGAGCATTTGGCGAAGTCGCTCTGGGGTTGGCAAGTTCGGGGTCTCATCGAGTGCCCCACGCAAGAGGTCAATATCGAGCGCTCGATCCACTAGGAGACCCCGTCCAGGATGGCGTCGCGCACGGTATTGGCGAAGGCGGGGAGATCATCAAGTTCGACCACGACGCCCTCATATCGCTCGCGTGTCGGGAATCCAAGTTTTCTCATAAGTCCTCGTAGCGGACGGCTCGGAAGGTTCGATCCCGTTGACGTACCCACCGAGACACCTACCCCGCACCTCGCGTCCTTAGCGGTCCATAGCCGGACGACGCGACCGGCGAGCTGCTGCACGCGCTGGTCCGTGTGTGCCTGAAGCGGCTTCGAGAGTCGCGCGAGGTACTCGGCCCCGTTGTCCTTCAACTGGCCACCGGCTCTCGTCACAACCGAAGTCAGCGATCCCTCACCCGTGTGCCGCTTCGACTCCCAGAGGCGAAATGACAGGTCCGGGTGGCCAAACTCGTAGAGCGACAGGCCGTCACCGCCGGGATCGAGGACCGAGAAATGATCGCGCTCGACATGGACGGGCCTCCCCCAATCGCCGTCGAGGTGCTGAGAAATCGCCGACCAAAGATGCTCGACGACCGCGCCGATGAGTCGAGTCTCGTGCTCGTCGGAGGCTGCCGGCGGCCGCAAGTCAGGCAGCAGATACGCGGCCACCTCCTCGCGATCCTCAGTCGTCAGCGGTGGGCCGCCCTCGAAACGACTGCGCCATGAGTCGAAGGCGGACTCGCTGGCCGCGGTCAGCGTTGCCGCCATGAACATGGCCAGCCGTCTCGATAGGTCGTCCTGCGTGCACCCATCTCTCAGCCGAACGTGGAAACATGTCGCGTCTGGGTTCGGATGGTTCGCGATCTCGAGGATCTCGGCGACATCCTCGGAAAACGACATGTATCTGTCCCCCGCCGGTGGTCTGCCCCGCTCAGAGCCGGGCCTTCACGGTTTGTATCGCAAGAACCTAGGTGCTCTCGCGCCACGAGGCGCGCACGGGGATCGGTGGTCCTTGTGCTCCCGTCGCGGGAGGGGCCGTCCAGTCACGCGGCTCGAAACAGTTCG
The DNA here is from genome assembly GCA_050485265.1 of Rhodothermales bacterium. Taxonomy (GTDB): domain Bacteria; phylum Bacteroidota; class Rhodothermia; order Rhodothermales; family JANQRZ01; genus JBJHBB01. The sequence continues at coordinate 3,173 of JBJHBB010000183.1, forward strand.
TGCTCGACGTCCTCGGGTTCGATGCTGAGTTCTGCAGCCGTCGCGGCGCAGAGTTCGAGGTACGGCCGGTACTGGCTGGTCCACCGTACGAGGGAACGTCGGCCGTCTGGGTGAGCGATCTTGTAGCTGAGTTCGGTGAGCTGGGCGTGCACGCGACGGTCGTAGATGAGAGGCTTGAGCACTGTGGCGCCCTCGTAGCCCGCGAAGTAGAGGAGCTTTGTTCCCATCGCAACGCGTAGACCTGGCAGCGTCGTCTGGCGGTCGGCGGGCCACCAGCGAGACCAGGCGATGTAGGTGTCGACGCGGACCTTCTCGCAGATCTCGGCGCGGTTGTCGGCATCGGTCTTGAGAAACGCTTCGATGGCGGCCTGGTGGGTGAGTTGACCGAAGCGACCGTAGCCCCAGATCAGTACTGCGAGATGGAGGGCTTCCCAGTCGCGCTGGTCCGCGAGGGTGAAGAGCGAGTTCCGGTTGAGGCCGGTGGCCTCGGCAGCACTTCGGACGCGTGCGAGTGCTGCCGCCGCTGCGGTCGAGCCGGTGTCGGCGATCGCGGCTGCCCAGTTGACGTCCAGCGGAACTGCGGGCTGTTGGCGGGCGGCTCCTCGAGTCACAGTCCTGCCGCGAAGCCATTCAGCCAAGGGGCCGGGGTCGAGCGTCCGTGTGGGTGCAGCTGCGGCCGGGTCGGCACGCTCGGGGTACTCCTCAGCTGGGATGAGTTCGTTGGCGGGCCAGTCGGTGGGCTCCCATCCGTTGCTCCGGGCGAACTCGGCCCAGGACTGAATGGGCAAGTGGACGCGGCGCGGTGCCGACCATGCGGATACGTCGGAGTTGTACGCCCACCGGCCTGTACCGACGCAGTTCTGGTGAGCGACAGAGCCGTGGCGTGTCAGGTTGCCCAGGAGCCTTGAGAGGTAGGCAGAGAGGGTGTAGCGCTTCGATCCGTGCGTGGCGACGTGGCCGTAGCGACGCCACAGGGTCCGGTAGTCGTCCGCGAACTCCATGGCGAAGTGATGCTCGACGACGCCGTACTCCGCAGGCTGATCGAGGCGTTGCACGACCGCCTCGAGCTTGTTGTAGAGGTCGAGTTCGTGAACGAGCCCGTCCGCGGGGGTCAGGTCGGCCGCACGAGGAACGTCCGGATCATCGAACTCCTGCACCACAGGCTCCTCGTGAACCAGGAGCCGGCAGGTCACGCGGATCTTGGCGCGGCCATCGTCGTCGAAGAACGGCAAGACTTCGACGTTGGTGGATTCTCCGCACTGCGGGCAGACGTACCGAGCAGCCATCCCGTCACCTCGTCTTCTGTAGCCGCGTCATGGTGGAGCCGCTCTCACCGTACAGAACTAGAGAACTGTTTGCAAGTGCTAACGACTCTGTGTAGAGTGATGCCGTCGGGAAGCTGCCGAGTCCGAGGGGATGGCGATGTCTGAGGTGGCCACTGTGGCGTTCGCGGTACCGAGCGAGCACGCACTCGAGTTTCAGCGTCGCGCGTATGAGCTGCTGGCGGAACTGACGGCCGAGCCGGCGGCTGGCTCTGCACACGGCACCCGGTTCACGCCTCGGACCAGTAGCGAGGTCCGCGGCGTCGACGTGTGGAAGCTGACGGCGTGGGTCCCTGACGACCGCGATCGAGCACGCTGGCTGGCCCGTGAACTGCCGAAGCATCCGCGCCAGGTCCTCGAGTACCTGTGTCGCAACGCCGACGCATGGGTCACCGGTGGAGAAATCGCAGAGCAACTAGGGATGAAGGGTGCCAAGTCCGTGCCACCCTCCTTCAAGTCAATGGCGAACCGGTGCCGAAGGGCAGATCGCCGCCCGATGTGGTCCTACGACGCGCAGACCGGCTACCGCGTGAGCGCGAACACCGCTGACCTGTTCCTTTCCGAACTCGAACAGCTGGACTGAACGAACGTGGGTCTCACCGGCGAACGGCGCAGCCGCACAACTCGTGAGACTGCTGAGGAGCAATCTGGCAGCCTTGCGTGGATGGACTCTCCCCCAGGCGAATACATGAAACGACTCACCGACCGCGCCGCCGAGTACGGCGCGGACGCGGAGGAGTGGCTCAAGCGGGCGATCGACGGATACCTACTTGATCGGCCAACTCTCCTGGGGGCACCACCG